>JAJBTP010000095.1 GCA_020860805.1 Tannerellaceae bacterium
ATCATATTGTTCTTTGTAGCGGATTTTTAATCTCTCTATCTGTTCCTGATTCAGTCGGTCTTTAAAAAGGAAATCAACACTTTCAATCCTGGATTCCAGGTCTTTTCTATTGACTTCTTTCATATCTACACCCTGTGAAGCCATAAATGCTTCCAGTTGTTCTATATCCATATTATGTATGTTACGGAATGGATTGATATATTGGTAACTTTTATAACAAAAGAAAAGTACAACTAAAAGGATAATACCTCCTATAAAATATGTTTTTAGTGAGAACATGGGCATCAGTTAACTTTGTTAAACGGTCAATTATTTATGTAGCAAAGATAGACTTATCTTTATACTTGCCATCTTTTTTGTACCAGATATATACACCGGTAACAGGAAGGGAGGCACCTGTCAGACTAACAAAAAACATGATTATTTTCCCAAATAAACCCAATATACGTCCGTCATGGATTTCCAGGTTCATACGGCGGAGTTTATCGGCTTTGCTTGCTTCTTTGTATTTTCCGGCATAAGGTCCACTACCTTCTAAGGATGCTAAAGTATACCGGTCAAAAAAGAGATTATCTGTTTGATAGTAAGAACCTCTTTTATGTACTACACTTACACGTATAACGCCTTCTTCAGATTGAGGTAAAGCAAAGTAAAAAGTCGTAGCAGTAGGCTCTTCTGCTTTTAATTGATGATAAAGAGTATTTAACGTATTTTTTTGCATACTCTCTTCCTGGGGTATCTGAGAGTTGGGAAGTGTATAAGGTTTTAACTCTTCTCCTCCGGATGTAAGTGAATAAATAACTTTACTGAATCCCGGAAAACTCCATATTAATCCGGTTAAACAGAGAACGAGCAGGATTAGGGAAACATGTTTTCCTAAAACTGTATGTAAATCAAATAGGAAACGGGCAAAGGAGCCACTTCGCTTAATCAAATAGGAACGTTTGATAGTCTTTTTATTCCACCGGCGGGGGAACCAGAGGATATAACCTGTAATTAAAGTCAATGTAAACAGAACAACACTGTATCCGATTATGGGTTTACCAATTTCACGGGGAAGCCATAAAGTACGGTGACCGGTAAGTATAAAACGAAAGAAGTCAAATTCCTCAAAAGAGGTATGGGTTGTTTTTATTACTTCTCCATCATACGGATTAATGTATGCACTAAACATGCCTTTTTCCCTATCAAAATAGTCTACCAGAATGGCATCATTCTTCTCTCCGTAAGTAATAGCCCAGGGTGCTAAATCTGTGACTTTATTATTTGCGATATCAAGTACTTTTTCCGGTAAAATAAACGGTTTATCCTGAGGAGTAACAAATTTCCGGGGACGTGAAAGATCGGTTATTTCATCTTTGAATACATATAAACATCCCGTGATACAAACAACGAAAATGACAGCTCCACAGAGTAAAGCTGTTAATAGATGGATGCGGATAAATGTTTTACGTATTGTATGATTCATCCTTTCCCGATTAATTCAGTTTGAAAAATCCTCCTACAAAAGAGGTTGAAATTTTAGCGCCCCTTTCAGCTGTTGCAGCTTGTGGGTCAACCCGGTAAATATATGTTCCGTCTTCACTTTTTACCGGAATGTAAACATAATCACCATCCGCTAATACAGCAAACCGGCGACCCCCGTTTCCATAATGTACCGGAATTCTGGAAACATCTTTAACCGTTTTGTTATTCAAATCGATTATGCAACATTTAAGATCTTTATCCGACCACCGGTCGTCGGTTGTTTGTGGGTTTAATGTACTGACTTCTGCAAAAACCAATCCGTTACCCAAATATTTAATATGCGCCGGTTTTAAACCACCGGATGTAGTTTCAAAATCAAAATAATAGTCATCAAATTCCGTTGTACCTTTGGGTATACGCAGAAAGGCTGCATTTTTTGTGCTTTTTGAATATCCGTTGGCTATCGAAGAATTTGACATGATATACATATCTCCGGATTCTACTTTAAATATACCATTGTGTGCATACCAGGAACCCGCTGGTCCAGTACGGGTATCCTTCATAAGGGTTTCCATTGTCATCTCCGGATAATTGTATACAGCTACATAAGTTGTATCAGTTAATGGAGTGTCAAAATTTTCAGGATTCATATGGAAATAGGTCATATAAATCTTATCCTCACTCATACATAATCCTGTAATATTGGACCATTCTAATTCAGCGATAGGAAGAATAGAAGTGGTTTGTTTAGAGGTTATTCGTACATCATCAATATCTACACTATAAAACGTTATCCTATCACCACTCTGCCGGTTATCCGGAATTTCTACTCCCAACATAGTGGTAGAGTTTATTTGAGTGAAAGCACGCAGGGAATTATCAAAGACGAAATCCCCACTTTCTTCCAGGAATCCATCTTTAGAGCGTGTAATACCTTTTGCATCTGTTACCCCCAGGCCTCCTACGCAAAAGATGGTTTGATTTCCCTGTTCATAGTCATGAAAGCCGTTCTGTTCAATCCCTTTTCCGACCGCATTAATTGTGCCTGACATCAAATCATCAGTCATAACCACATAATAGGTTGTATTTCCTTTGGAAGTAATTCCCAGGTTTATTACGTAGGGTGAGAAGACAGTTTCCGGTGTTACCAGTGAATCTTTTTCACACGCTGTCAGGCTTATTAAGAGGCAACCGGTAAGTATACCTGTATATATTTTATTCATTTGCATCATATCTTTTATCAGGTTATTGGTTTAATTAGTAGTTAAAAAAGTAACGGAATTTTACGGTGAAACTTCTTCCCGGTTTTTGCAACCGGTAATTATCATATAATTTTTCATTGGTAACATTATTACATTCCAACGCAACACTGTATTTTCCGCTATCCATCGTATATCCCAACGCTATATCATGGGAAGTCTGGCGGGGAATCACTTTTTTGGTGGCAGCAGCTCCCAGTCCCGGGAACGATAGATAATACTCTTTTACATAATTGAGCCCATAACCCAGTGTTAGTTCCGTATTTTTCATTCCTACATCCGGTAAACGGAAACCCAGGTCTCCATGTCCGAACAGATAAGGAATATTAGGGAGCCGTTCTTTGTAAGTGATATTTTCTGTAATACCTTCTCCAACGAAGCTATCTGTATTTTCTTCGAATTCCTGATTATCAATGATATGTTGATAGGTCATATTTACTCCTGCATGTATTCTGTTATTCCATTGATATTTAAAACCTCCTTCAATACCCCTTGTCAGCACTGTACCCAGGTTTTCATAGCCGGTAGTGGGATTGGAGGTAAGACTTACTCCTTTCAGTACAAAATCTTTCGTGTTCCGGTAAATGAAATTGGTTTCTACAAATACCAGATGTTTTTTCATTCGTTGTTCGAATGTAAGTCCCAGGTTGATATTATCACTACTTTCCGGTTTCAGATCAGGATTGCGTTGCTGGATTAATCCGTCTCCAAACATTTCATTACTTTCCGGTAACCGGTAGGCTTTTTCCCAGGATCCTTTAGCCTGTAATTTGGGTAAAATAAAATAGGTCACCGCGGCTCCGTAACCGAGTTCGGTTTTACTCTCTTCTACTTTTTCCAGACGTGTGCTTTGAGTATATTCGTCTTCTCTTTTATAACTTGAACTATTCAGGTTATACAGTTCCCCAAATACATTGGCGTTCCAACGGGTATAACTAATTTGCCATCCAAGTCCCGTAATATTTTTAGTCAGGTTCTGAGGAATTTTGTTGGATTCATTCTGCGGATCTGCTTTATCATGGATTTTCCGGTTGATAGAAGATAATACATGATTTAACGTAATGGATTGATGACAGTTAATCATATAGCTGATGTTCGCATTGGTCATCCATTCCCGGTTTCTGATTTTAGAATCCGTATAACTATTTTCTCCTTTCTGATTATTTTTAACAGCTTCGCCTAACCAGTTATGCCGTAACATGGAAGTGTCTACATTAAAAGAATTGACATGGCTATAAGCAACGTAGGCAGATGCAGCCAGACCTTCCACAAATAAATCTTCTTTTTTCCATCGTACGGATGGTATGACGGATTGACTTTTAGCAGTAACCCCACCATAAACAGCATCCATCGTAGCGCCGGTTTGTACATCTTTATCATTTTGTGAAAGAATAATACCAGCCAGTAAATAATCAGCATAGGACTGATTGGTCAAACCTGTTTCTACTTTAGCTCCTGCAGACTGATAATTATCGTGAAAACGTTTCACTCATCGCTCATCTGTCTTCTTATTGGTTTCCAGATTTACGATAGGAACATATACTTTGTAATCATTATCCGAATAATTATAAAAAGCATTGGCCCGTACTGTAAACCCGGTAGCCGGATTGGTATATGCTTCATTCAGAGAGACACGGTGTGTATTAAAAGATCCTACCGAGTAAGATGCATCCAGGAAATTGGCATCTTTTCGGCTGATAATATTAACAGCACCTCCTAATGCATCACCTCCTAAACCAACCGGTAAAACACCTTTATAGACTTCAATCCGTTCAGCCATATTAACAGATATATTACTTAGGTTGAAAGAGGAACCGAAATTATCCATAGGAATACCATCCAGAAAAAATTTAACCTGGTTACCGGAAAATCCGTTAAGGCTGAAATTATAATTAGAACCAACCCCTCCATCTTCCCGGATGCGAACGCTGGATACTTTATTCATTATTTTATTAAGAGGGGCAGTCGTATTGTAGGTTTTCTTTACATCCAGTACACTAATGGCATAGGCCTGCTCCTGTTGCCGGCGGGCTTCTGTTTTACCTTCTACTACGATTTCGTTTAACTCAACGGCTGCATCTGTAATAATATCTGGTACCCGGGTCTCCTTGCCGGCAACTACCTGAATTTTCTGTCTGACTGTTTTCACACCAATACCGGATACAACTAAAGTTTGGTTCCCTGCAGGAACATTTTTCAGTGTGTAATTACCGTCGATATCCGTATATTCACCGATAGTGGTACCTTCTACATAAATAGCAACAGGATAAACAGCTTCATTATGGGTGTCGATAACTTTTCCAGAGAGGGAGCCTGTAGATTGTTGATGGGTAAATGCTTGTAAACTAATGGGTCTTAAAGTAAGAATTAGCAGGCAGACTATTACTGCCCTCATGGATTCAATGTTCATTCTGTATGAATATTTATAACGGCGCAAAGGTATAGTGTGTAAAGCGGAAAGGAAATACCTATTTGTAGGTATTTTCAGCAGAATAATAGGTAAATACTACCTATAAAGATAGAAAAAGGGAGAATATCCATCCCGGATACTCTCCCCATATATTAAAAATAAAAGTGTGTGTTAGTCTTCAATAGCTGCCTGTGCTGCTGCTATCCGTGCAATAGGTACACGGAACGGAGAACAGGAAACATAATTCAATCCTACACGGTGGCAGAACTTAACAGACGAGGGTTCACCCCATGCTCACCACAGATACCGCATTTCAAATCTGGACGTACTGCACGGCCTTTTTCAGTAGCCATACGAACCAATTGTCCTACACCATTCTGGTCTAATACCTGGAATGGGTCGAATTTCAAAATCTTCTTATCCAGATAAACCGGTAAGAATGAAGCGATATCATCCCGTGAATATCCGAAGGTCATCTGTGTCAGGTCATTGGTCCCGAATGAGAAGAATTCCGCAGAAGAAGCAATACGATCAGCTGTTAAAGCAGCACGTGGGATTTCAATCATCGTACCCACTTTATATTCAATGGAATCTCCTGTTTCTTCGAACAGTTGTTTGGCTGTATTACGGATAATCTTTTCCTGTTCCAGAAATTCGTACAGAATACCTGTAAGCGGAACCATAATTTCCGGGATAGCAGTAATACCTTCTTTTTTCAGTTCCAAAGCTGCACTAAGAATAGCACGGGTCTGCATTTCTGTGATTTCGGGATACGTATTACCTAAACGGCAACCACGATGCCCTAACATCGGATTTTGTTCCCACAGTGTTTCTACCCGTTGTTTGATAATTGATACCGGAACACCCATGGCTTCAGCCATCTCCTGTTGACCTTTTGCATCGTGGGGAACAAATTCATGTAAAAGAGGGTCCAGTAAACGAACGGTTACCGGACAATCATGCATCGCAGCAAAGATTCCTTTAAAGTCATCTTTCTGGTAAGGTAGGATTTTTTCCAGCGCTTTTTTGCGTCCTTCAGCATTTTCAGCGAGAATCATTTCACGCATAGCTTTGATTTTCTCTCCTTCGAAGAACATATGTTCCGTACGGCAAAGACCAATACCCGAAGCTCCGAATTTACGGGCAACAATTGCATCGTGAGGAGTATCTGCATTGGTACGTACCTGCAGACGGGCATATTTTTCAGCCAGCTCCATCAGTTCTGCAAAATCATCTGATAATTCAGCAGCCTGTGTCTCCACTTTACCTTCGTATATTTCTCCGGTTGTACCATTCAACGAGATAAAGTCACCTTCTCTTAGCAGAAGACCATTTATTTCAACAGTACGTTGTTTATAGTCGATATTTAATGCTCCTGCACCTGATACGCAACATTTGCCCATACCTCGGGCAACCACAGCAGCATGTGAAGTCATACCTCCACGAGCAGTCAGGATACCTTCGGCAACTGCCATACCGGCAAGGTCTTCCGGTGATGTTTCAATACGAACCATAATTACTTTTTTACCGTCTGCAGCCCATTCCGAAGCATCATCCGCAAAAAATACAATCTGACCGGTAGCTGCCCCGGAGAAGCAGGTAAACCCTTTGTAAGGACTTTAGCTCTTTTCAAAGCGGTTTTGTCAAATACCGGGTGCAGTAATTCGTCCAGTTTATTCGGCTCAATCCGGTTTAATGCAGTTTTTTTCGTCAATCATACCCTGGTGTAACAAATCCATGGCTATTTTCACCATGGCAGCTCCGGTACGTTTACCGTTACGTGTTTGTAAGAACCAGAGTTTTCCTTCCTGTACGGTAAACTCCATATCCTGCATATCCCGGTAATGATTTTCAAGTTTAGTCTGGATTTCATCCAGTTCTTTATAGATTTCAGGCATCGCTTCTTCCATAGAAGGATAGTTGGCCGCCCGTTCTTCTTCCGGAATACCGGCCCGTTCTGCCCATACCTGTGAGCCGGCTTTTGCAATTTGTTGGGGTGTACGGATTCCGGCAACAACATCTTCACCCTGTGCATTAATTAAATACTCACCGTTAAACTGGTCGTCTCCGTTACCGGCATCCCGCGAGAAACAAACACCTGTAGCAGAAGTCTGTCCCATGTTTCCGAAGACCATTGCCTGAACATTTACGGCAGTACCCCATTCAGCAGGAATCCCTTCCATTTTGCGGTATAAGATGGCACGGTCATTCATCCATGAATCAAATACAGCACAAATAGCTCCCCATAATTGCTCATATGCATTCGTCGGGAAATCCTGTCCGGTCTGTTCTTTAACGGCTGCTTTAAATTTGCGAACCAGTGTTTTTAAATCTTCGACGGTCAGGTCATTATCCAAAAGAACCCCTTTTTCTTCTTTTACCTCTTCGATAATTGCTTCAAAAGGATCAATATCTTCTTTGTTAGTAGGTTTCATACCCAATACAACGTCTCCATACATCTGTACGAAACGGCGGTATGAGTCCCAGGCAAAACGTTCATTACCGGTTTTACGGCTCATGCCTTCTACTACTTCATCGTTTAGTCCCAGGTTAAGGATTGTATCCATCATACCAGGCATAGAGGCACGGGCACCGGAACGAACAGAAACCAACAGTGGGTTTTCTATATCGCCAAATTTGGCATTCATCAATTGTTCGATATTTGCAATGGCGTTTTCTACATCAGCTTTTAGCAATTCAACAACTTTTTCTCTACCTAATTCGTAATATTCGGAACATACCTCCGTAGTAATTGTAAATCCCGGAGGAACGGGTACTCCAATCAGATTCATTTCAGCAAGGTTCGCACCTTTTCCTCCCAGCAGGTTTTTCATATCTGCTTTACCTTCGGCTTTTCCATTTCCAAACGTGTAAACTCTTTTCCTTTCCATAAAATTCATCTACTTGTTATGTTTTTAGTTATAGAATGTGTGTTTTTAAGTAACAATCGAATTGCAAACCCGACATTGCAAATATATGCCTTTTAAGGAAAGTTAATATATGTGGTCTATAAGAATTTATTGTGTTTTACAACCTGTTTGTACAATTGTATTGAGCAAATATGTACATTTGCGTGGCGAAATTTTTAAACACAAATACATTGGCAAGGAAAAAGAAGCAGTTACCTTTGTGGGAAAAGGTGATGATTACAGACGTAGCCGCCGAAGGAAAGGCTATTGCAAAAGTAAATGATAAAGTAGTATTTGTTCCTTTCGTAGCCCCCGGAGACCTTGTAGATATTCAACTGACCCGTAAGAAGAATAGTTATGCAGAAGGAAAAGCTGTATTCTTTCATGAATAC
>JAJBTP010000129.1 GCA_020860805.1 Tannerellaceae bacterium
TATTTGTGCTGTTGTAAGTTCTGATACAGCTCAATTGCTGAAACTACTAAATGCGCTAAATATTATAGTAAAGAAAAGTGTTAAATGCCCTTTTATACTTTTGAGATAAGAGAATATACTAATCCAGCTGTTCACAATTATGAAAAAAGATATAGCCAATATTAATTTAAAAACGGCCATAAGTAAAAAAATCCCTAATAAAACCCAACTTGTTAATTTTCTTACTGAAATTTTACAGATTGAGAAAGAAGCCATTTACCGCAGATTACGGGGTGAAGTAGCTTTCACTTTTTCCGAAGTAGCAATCATTGCCGAGCAATTAGGGGTATCATTGGATGAATTGATTGGCCTAAAATCCGAAAAAAGAAAAAGTCTAAAGCTACAATTAGTTGATTTTACTCAACCACAGGAAATTGATTACCAGATGATAGAAAACTATTGTCATATACTGGAAGCGTTTAATCAAACAGGAAGCTTTACGATTTACGAAACCTGGGATGCGATTCCATTTCCACTATGTTATAAATTCAGTGGACTTACCCGGTTTTATCTTTTTAAATGGGCCTTTCAGGTGAACAATGATTTAACAACTACCCGGTTTAAAGAAATACAGGTAGAAGAAAGATTTCTTAAGTCCGCTAAATCGAATTTAGACCTCTTTTTGACAGCTTCACAAACCCAATTAATTTTAGCAGATAACATTTTTGAAAACCTGATAAAAGACCTTCAGTTTTTTCGTAATGTACACCTGGTTAGCATAGAAGATATACAGTTATTAATCCACGAAATGGAAGAATGCCTCAGTTATCTGGAAGAACTTGCTTACAGAGGTACGTATCCTGAAACAGGGAAAAAAGTCTTACTCTATATTTCTGAAATAGTTATGCAGACTCCCTATACACTTCTGGAAGCTAATGGAAATTATATATCCATCTTGCGTGCATTGGATTTATCGGGTGCAAGTACAACTGATGAAGACACTTATTATTATATAAAGAACTGGTTTAGTGCACTTAAAAGATTATCTACTCATATATCTATCAGTGGAGAAAAAGACAGAATCCGCTACTTCGAAAAACAAAGAAATATCTTACGTTCTTTTAAAGAAGAAGTAGGAACTAAGCCCGAATTTACCTTTGCGTAATAATATTATAACCCAGGGTAGAGTAATACCCTGGGAAAATTCCGTCTCTTCTAACAAACAAGTGTGTTTAATTATTAAAATGATAAAGGAGTACAATCGTTCCTTCAAAAGCATTTTTAGGAGAATCTTTAATTTCCATGGTGGCTTTTAATTCAGCTTTTGCAATTCCCCGGGGGTTCACAAGAGACAACAATTTTACCCGGACCCGTATTTCGCTGCCAACCGTTACAGGCTGATTAAATTTCAGTTTCTCAATACCATAATTAATCAGCGATTTAACATTTCGTACATCCGCAATCTGAGCCCACATATAAGGTAAAACCGAAAGTGTCAGATAACCATGCGCAATAGTTGAGCCAAAAGGGCTTTCATTTTTTGCTTTCTCTGCGTCAACATGTATCCATTGATGATCCAGTGTAGCGTCTGCGAAAAGATTAATCTGTTCCTGGGTAATCTTTAAATAGTCAGAAACACCCAGTTCCTTACCTACATACTTTTCAAATTCCTCATAATTATTGATAACCACCATAGTTCCTTAATTTTTAGATTTATAGCTTTTCCGGTTTGTTGTTTTTTTGTTTTTTCTTCCGTACATTTTACCGTCACAAAGATAACAAAAACAGAAAGATAAGAATATTTAATCCGGGTAAAATCAAAAAACAAAGGGGTTGTAAAAATTCAGAATCATCCCTTGTCCGGAGCAATCATATAAAAAGTTCCCGGACCATTCCCTTTGGAAACAATCAATTTTTCCATCACAAATTGTTTCAGTTCTTTAGCTGCTGTGGTTTTACACAAATTCGTTTGAAGCCGGTATTCCCGGCTTGTTATATAACCGTATTCTTCAAGATGTTCTATCAGTATCTTCCTTCTTTGTTCCAGCCTGAAACGGGCCCGTTTTATATCTTCAGCTTTAGCAAGAACCATCTTTTGTTTTACTTTTCTTTTCAGATCAGCGGAAACCCGCATTTTAATTGTTTTAAACTCAACATACTCAGTTTTAATCTCTTCTTTATTACAAAATGGTGGGCATTGTAAAGAGACTGTAAATGTTCCGAAACCTGCCAGTTCCACATTATGGCCATCTGCCAATTCAAGTGCCAGAACCTCTTTTAAAACTTCCAGGACACCTATAATATCCGCAGAAGAAAAAGACGAAAACGAAGACGCTAATTCCAGGACTTTTTCCATCCGGGAAGTCGTTTTATTTACAAAACGGGGATGGTACGCCGTAAAGAATTCATCTTTTGAGCGTTGTGGATTTCGATGAAGTTGATAAAAAGCAGTCATAGTAGTATCTTTTAAAATGATTATTTTCTTTTATTTTATTTATAAGCAGCATCTGCCAAAATGGAGATGCGCATGTTTTGTAATAAAGCTGTCCGTTTAATCATTTTACCAGTTTATACAATTGTCTCACCCGGTTATACAAATAGAACACCAGGTGGTCTAATCGTTTAACCGGGTTAAACGATTAAACAGACCTATTCAAATGTAAACAGGAACAGCAGAAGCAAAAAGAATAAACACCGTAAAATGAATACATTATCGTATTCTTTTTGACAAAGTCCACAAATAATTAAACAGAAATATCTAAAAGTGAAAAAAGAGAAACAAAAAAGAATAAAATACAGATCTATATCTCTTTTTCCGAAACTTACACTGTTTTGAATTGTTTTAGGCAGGAATGAGAGTATGTAAAAGTAAATGATATAAGATATGGAATATCAGGATAGAATTATAGATAAAAATCAATCCATTGTTTCTGTTGGAAACTGGATTCTGACAATGGTCATCTTATGTATACCCATTGTGAACATAATTATGCTTTTTGTATGGGCGTTTGGCCATAATACACCTGTCGGCAAATCAAATTATGTCAAAGCCATGTTGATTCTCTGGGTAATCCTACTATTAATCAGTCTGATTTTCTGGGGTCCTATCAGCCGGTATATGTATGCAACCTATCCGGGAATGATATAACCGGATTAGTATTTGAGTAAGTCGAGCGTATGGTATAATAATTCCAGCCCTCCTGCTTCACCGTGTCCGGGAATCACCCATTTTGCAGAGGGGAATTTCCGGATTACTTTTTCAATTGTACCCGGCCAGGCTTCAACATCGGCATCTGATAAATTCCCTAAATCTGTTGCTTGCAGATCTTTTACCATACAGCCCGGATACAATACCTTTTCCGAAGGAATCCAGACTACAATATTATCAGTAGCATGTCCTCTTCCCATATAATAACAATGAATATCCGTTTTACCAATTTTGAGGAATAAAGAATCTGTAAAAGCGTACTGTGGCTGAAATAATCTCTGTGCTGCTGTAATTGGTATACTATTTATTTACAGTTTTTTCCAGTAACCGGAGAGTTTCCAGGGTGCATCTTTTTTCAGCCAGGGACAAAGGGGTTATTCCGGAAGCAGTCCGGAAATTCACATCTGCACCATATTTTAACAGAACCGGTATGATGGTTTCATATCCATTTTCTATAGCCTGTAAAAGTGGTGTATACCCTTCTTTATTCAATTTATTTACATCGGCTCCGGCTTTTATTAATTCCAATGCCTGTAAGGAACGGTCCTGACAGGGATACCGGTCACCCTCATTGTATCTGTTTTTACTCTCATAACGGGTTCCGGAACGGGGAGAATGACAGAAACTTTTTCTTAATGCATAGTGTAAGGCTGTCTCCCCGTGAATATCTTCTGCATCAATTTCTGCACCTGCCTGCAATAATGTTTTAACTATTTTAGGAGAAACTTTTCTGTTATAAGAACATCTTTCAAATCCCATCCATACGTTTTCAAGCAAAGGAGTTAATAATTCACCACTATTTATATCAGCACCTTTACGGATAAAATAATCCACCATTTTATCATTTCCTAATCGTGCAGCCATCCGTAGTGCTTTATCTAAATTCTCCTGTGTCATCCGGATAGGAATCCCATACTTCTCAAATACACTTAAAACAGATGTATCAATCATTCTTTCTTTATATACTAAAGGAGTGAAGACATCAATACCATGCAGTATCAAATATTCTGCTATATCCGCATCTACAGTATACCATAGTGCATTTAATCCTTCACTGTTTTTCACATTTATATCCATTCCATTCCGCAGAAAATGCATGACCGACTGTAAATCATTATATCTGACACACTGAAAAAAGGCTTCCTGATAATAGTTGATATCCACTTTTTCTTCTATCAGAAACTCGAGCACCGGCGCAAAATCATCTACCGGATCCCAAAATGGCATCAGTACCGGCATAATATAATATCAATGGTAAATCTCCGGTATAGCTATAAAATGGATTTCCGCTAATAAATATATCGCGTCCTTCCTGTTCCACCAGATAATGGGCTGTAAAGAAATCGCCGTAACGTAAGGCATTTATTAGTAGATACCAGGTATCTGTTTTAAACCGGAAACCTTTTTGCCAGAAGTAGTCAAATGTTTCCGCGGATTACATTGTCCTTGCAGCCACTCCAAAAATGCTCCTCTGTTTATACGTTCCGGCTCAGTTCCTTCTTTAAGTAAATAGGCTATTAATTCCAGATTTACCTTCGCCCTTTCTCCTTTTTTATTCCGGTTTCCGGTTACCACCTGTAAAGGATACCCGTATTCCTCATTTAATCGTTCATTTATTTCTATCCCTACCTTTTCCTGAATACACTTTACAATAGATACATTATCCCCTTTTAAAGCTCCTATCCGGATTACTTCCCACTCCTGATCGCTGGGTTCCGGAAGTTTCTCCAAAAGATAGTTAAAAACTTCCACATTCCCACCATATGCAGCTCCAGCTAAGGGGAATCCCTCATGGATGCAGGCTGGTTTCTGTTCTACCAGATAGCGTACAGTTGCCATATTTCCACTCCAGCCGGCCATCCATAAAGGGGTGATTCTACCATATCCGAAATCAACTGTCCCGGCATTGATATCTGCTCCGGAGGCTATCAATAAAGTGACGATTTCCAGATTTCCCTCTCCGGCTGCATAATGTAAAGGAGTCAAATCATACTTCCCTTTTTGGTTGATATCTGCGCCATTTTTCAATAAAACCTCTACACATTCCGGGTCATGCTTTCTTATAGCCAGTATAAGCGGAGTTGCTTCATCCTTCTTCCGTTTACCATTGACGTCGGCCCCTGACTTTACCAATAAAGCAGCCATTTCCATACACTCATTTTCTATAGCAGAACAGAGTGGAGATTCATACCCGGCTTGTATATTTGCTCCTTTTCTTACTAAAAAAAGAAAAGAATCCCAGTCTTTATTTTTATAGCTAAACCTACTAAAGACTCAAAACCTTCTTCAATAGATACTTGTGCACCCTGTTTTACCAGATAAGCCATCATTTCTTTGTTTCCTTTTTCTACAGCATAATGCAAAGGAGAAGCATAATAAAGACCTGCATCATTTACACCTATACCAGTATGTAGTAAAAATTTCACCAGGTCTTTTTGTTGAGTATCTATAGCAGCCATCAGACAACGTTCTGCTTCCCGGTTAATGACTTCCGGATGATTTTTAAATAATTTCTTTAGCAGTCCGAATTCCCCATTTCTAACCAAAATGACAGGTGAAGGTATATCTTCCGGATTAACATATAAATATGTCTCCTCTTCTTTTTCTACACATCCGGTTAAACAAAACAGGAAAAATAAACTTAACAAACGTACGCCAATTTTATTTTTTAGCATATCTGTTAAGTAAATGAAGTATATCTTCTTTTTCTTCTGCATATGTAAAGGCATCATTACCATCCAGATTTTTTATATAAGGATCTGCTCCATATTCTAATAAACATTCTATTAAACGGAGTGAACAACTATAACGAATGGATTTTATTAAAGGAGTATCTCCACACCAATCCCGTAGATTTACTTCAATCCCTCTCTTGAGTAAAGCGGTAACTGACTCCGGCTGATCACTTTTAACAGCCCTAAATAATGCCGGTTCCTTTTCCCATCCTACCGGATAATCGAGAGACAGTCCCAATGCTAATAAATCATCCAATAAACAAGTATCCAATGGAATACTGGTTATCAAATCATTGTATATTCGACCTAATCCATCCGGAGTAATGTATTCTGCATAGCCTGCTTCTCTTAGAAAAAGAAAAGTTTCCGTATCTCCTATTTTATCAAAAACAGAATTCTTTTTTCCATCATCCGGTTTTGCACCGGCTTCTATCAATAACCTCACAACAGAAGTCTTTCTTTGTTGGATTGCTAATGACAAAGGAGTTGCTCCATCCTCAGCACAAAAGTTTACATCTACTCCCTTTTCCAACAAAAGCTGAATTACATTTTCATACTTATTTTCAATAGCCTGCATCAAAGGCGTATAGCCTTTTTTATTTAACCGGTGAATATCCGCACCGGCTTCTATTAATTCTATGGCCAGTAAAGAATAATCCTGTGAAGGATACCAGCCGTTATGATTCTCCTGTACGCATATGGAACCACGAAACACTCTGTTACAACGGGGTTCTCCCAGGGTATATTCCAGTGCCGTCTCTCCATTTTCGTCCTCTGCATGGATATCCGCACCGGCTTTTATCAATTGGCGGATTACTTTGGGTGATACTTTTTTAGTATAAGAATAGGTTTCATATCCCATCCAGGCATTTTCATGCAAAGGAGTCCGTTTACCCACCTTATCCTCCTGTACAGATGTATCATACCCGTTTACATCCGCTCCTTTACGTATAAAATAATCCACCATCTCAGCATCCCCAAAACTGGCTGCTACTCGTAGTGCTTTATCCAGATATTCCTGTGGCAAACAAATAGGTATGCCATACTTTTTAAATGTTTTCAAAACAGCTATGTCTATTAACTCCTCTTCATAAACCAACGGAACAGTCACATCAATACCATGCAGGAGCAGGTATTCGGCTATATCCGTGTCTCTTACCCACCATAATGCATTCAGTCCTTTTCTATCTTTTACATTTATATCTACCCCAGCCCTAAGAAAAAGAATAGCTGACGCCAAATCATTATTTCTCAGACAACGCAAAAATGCAGCCGGATAATAGCCTGCATAGCTATTTTGTTTTATCAGGAACTCCAATATAGGTACCGGATCATCATTTTCCGAACCACCACACCAGTTTACAAAATAAAAAATAGGGTTTGCAAAATAAGCAGGAACCTCTTCCTGTTGTTGCATTAACTGTTCTGCAACATGAAAAGAATAAATTTCAAGCGGATAAAAATAAGAAGGATAAGGAAAGGAATTTCTATCGGCAAAAGAAAATCCTTGTTCCAGAAAATAATCAAAGGTTGGGTCATTACTGTACCGGATAGCCCACTCTATTACTTCCCCATCATTTATAAGTTCCGGCTTCGCACCGTTTTCAATCAGATAGTTGAATATGGATTGATTCTTTTCTTCCTCTTCTTCTTCCCATGCTTTATTTGAAGCAACAATTTCCAAAGGAAGTCTTTCCGAAAACCGGCCCTGAATTTTTTCGTTGACGTCCAACCGGATTGTTTCTATCAAATATTGAATCATCTCCGGGTTATTCATCCGTAAAGCCGTTTCCCATATATCTTTCCATCCGGCAGGTTCAGGAACCTGTATGGTATCCTGTAAAAATTCAAACATCTCCCAGTCATCCGACCTGACAGCAGCCAGTAAAAGAGATGGTTCTTCCTGTATAACAGCATCCTGTTGCAACAAATAACATACTAAATCTTTATTTCCACTCCAGGCAGCCAGCCAAAGCGGCGTATACTGATTCGTGGTTGGATCATTTATTCCGGTTGCACCGTTTTTCAATAATAACTCAACCATCTCTTTATTACCATTTCGGGCAGCATGGTGTAAAGGAGTATATTCTTCACGGTTTTTGAGATTTACATCAGCCCCTTTACCTAACAAAAAGCGGACGGCGGCTATATCATCCTGATTCGCGGCTATACCCAGAGGTGTATCCTGATTTTCACCTTCCATCGATTGGTTTATGTTAGCACCCTTCTTTAAAAACAAAGCCATCAGTTCTATATCCCGGGCTTCTGCCGCGCAGTGTAAAGCCGGCATGAACCCGGCATTAACATCCGCCCCTTTTTTTAATAAAAAACGAACAGCAGCCCTATCTGCATATTTTACAGCATATCCCAGTGGGGTAAGATAAACGTTATTATCTTTTTCTTTCCCGTTTACATCAGCACCGTGCCTGACCAGAAGTTCCACTATTTTTTGGTTTCCACTTTCCAAAGCCGTATGTAAGGGAGGCCCCCCCTGCTCCCCCCCCATCCAGGGG
>JAJBTP010000345.1 GCA_020860805.1 Tannerellaceae bacterium
TATATACCGTTTATATAAAAATAGCTATAATAGTATATTTTAATAGGTACGGCTAAAGGGGTCCGTAGATTTGATTTGGTAACCAACCGGTTTAACAACTTCCGTACTATTGAAAAAGATAATGTAGTTTTCATCCGGGATATTTTAAGACGTTCAGAAAATGAAATCTGGTTCGGAACAGAATCCGGAATATATATCTATCATGAAAAAAACAATACGATAAAACATTTGACTCACGATTATACGGATAACCTTTCTTTATCTGATAATGCGATTTACTGCATTTATAAAGACAGAGAAGGAGGAATCTGGGTCGGAACTTACTTTGGTGGTGTAAATTATTATCCGGCACAATATACACCTTTCGAAAAATTTTATCCGGTCGGTACGAATTCAATCCGGGGAAAAAGGGTTAGAGAAATCCATCAGGATAAAAACGGCAAGTTATGGATTGGTACGGAAGATAATGGTTTAAATATATTTGATCCGGTAAGCCAGAAATTTACCCATCTGTTTCCAAATAGCACTCCTTCCTCTATTTCATCCTACAATATACACGGAATGTTGTTAGACGGGGATAAAATATGGGTAAGTGCTTTAGGACGAGGATTAGATATTATAGATATCCATACCTATAAGGTGATAAAACATTATGAAAAAAACAGTAATGAAAATTCTTTATGCGATAATAGTGTTTTTTTCTATTTATAAAGATAATTCGGGTACGATATGGGGTTGGTACCTTATATGGGTTATGTATCTATGAACCAACTAGTGATTCTTTCCGTAGAATAGAATTCACCGGAAATTCTTTTATACAGAATATTTTACAGACTTCGGATGGCAATATCTGGATTGCAGCTCTGGGGAAAGGGTTATACCAATATAATCCCCGCACTAACATCTGGCAAATCCATGAACACGATCCGGCTAATCCGGCCAGCCTCCCCTATGATAAAATCATCTCGTTATTTGAAGATAGTAACCATACGTTACGGATTGGTACGGAAGGAGCAGGGATATCTAAGTATGACGCTGCCAGTTCGACCTTTATAACCTATACAACCAAGGAGGGGTTACCTAATAATATCGTTTATAAAATCCTGGAAGATGATACCCATAAACTCTGGTTTACAACCAACCAGGGATTAGTTTGCATGAATCCTCAGACAGATAATCTGAAAGTATATACCAAGTCGAATGGTTTGTTAAGTGATCAGTTTAATTATAATTCAGGATTCAAGAATTCCAGCGGAAAGTTATATTTCGGAAACCAGGAAGGATTAATTGCTTTTAACCCAAAGAATTTTGAGGAGAATCCGTATGCTCCTCCGGTATATATAACAAACTTCAGCTTATTTAATGAACAATTAAAACCGTCTGACGACAATTCAATATTACAGCAATCCACAACTTTTGGAGGCAGAATTGATTTATCCTATCAGCAATCTACCTTTACCTTTGATTTTGCTGCTTTAAGTTATACCGCTTCTGAGAAAAATCAATACGCCTACATGCTGGAAGGCTTTGATACTGACTGGAATTATCCAACCAAATACCAGCAGGCTTATTACTCCAATATTCCTCCCGGTAAATATACATTTAAAGTCAATGCTTCCAATAATGATAATTTATGGAGTGAAGAGATAGCTAAAATGGAAGTAATTATCCATCCGCCTTTCTATAAAACAACCGGAGCCTACTTGTTTTATTTTATCTTAATTATAAGTTTGATACTATTTATAGTCTATAATCTAAGAAAGAGAGGCCTGGCCAAAATCAAACGGAAACAGGAAATTTTTGAGAATGAGAAAGAAAAAGAACTGTATGATACGAAAATCGCCTTCTTCACCACGATAGCTCACGAAATCAGGACCCCTCTCAGTCTGATTAAAGGACCTTTGGAGTATATTATGAAAGAATCGGTTTCGGAAAAAGAACAAAAGGAGAATCTGGAAATTATTAATAAAAACACCAACCGTTTACAGGATTTAACCAATCAGTTTCTGGACTTCCGGAAAACAGAGAAAGAAGGTTTCAAGCTAAATTTCATACAAACAGATATCAACCAGCTGATAACAGGTATATATGAACGCTTTACACTGACTGCAAGCCAGAAAAAGATTGATTTTACACTGGATCTACCCGAACAACTTATTTTCGCTGATATTGACAGAGAGGCCGTTACCAAAATAATCAGCAATCTTTTTAACAATGCACTTAAATATGCAAATTCAACTATATCAGCGATTGTATATGAAGATAAAGATAACGAGAAGCTGATGATACAAATTGCTAACGATGGGTATATTATTCCGGAAGAATATGCGGAAAAAATATTTGAGCCTTTTTACCAGATTAAAGATAAGCATCCCGATACCATTCCTTCAGGTACCGGTTTGGGACTCTCCTTGTCACGTTCACTGGCGTCCCTTCATAATGGTTCACTTATTTTAGAAAAATACGACCCGGCATTTAACAGGTTCCTGCTGACTTTACCCCTCTATCATCCGAAAGCGGCCGATGCGGAATTAAAAGAAGAATCTTTAGAGGAAACGGGTACTGATAGTCAGATACAGGAAGAGGAAACCGGGAACTCCGGTCATCAATCTACTGTTCTTCTGGTTGAAGATGATGCCGATATGTTACTATTCCTGCAAAATATTTTAAAGGGAAGATACAACATTCAAACGGCCCACAACGGACAGGAGGCTTTATCTATTCTGGAAAAAGTACAGATCGATTTGATTATTTCTGATATTCTGATGCCCGTAATGGATGGTTTGGAACTTTGCCGGAAAATAAAAAATATGCTTAGTTATAGTCATACTCCTATTATACTTTTAACAGCAAAAACAGGTATTGGGGCCAGTATCAAAGGGTTGGATGCCGGAGCCGACGCTTATATTGAAAAACCGTTCTCTACAGAATATCTGAGAGCACAGATTTCGAACCTCTTCTCTAACCGGGAAAAACTGAAAGTTTCCTTTGCCAATTCGCCTTTCAGTAAAGCCGGTACGATGGCAGCTTCCAAAGCAGATGAAGAATTCCTCCAAAAAGCAACTGATATTATTCACAAGCATCTGGCTGATGAAAATCTGAATGTAGATTTACTGGCTGAAGAACTGGGTATGAGCCGTTCGAGCCTGCACCGGAAAATTAAAGGTGTCTCCGAATTAACACCAAACGATTTTATCGTGCTTGTCAAATTGAAAAAAGCAGCGGAATTACTGAATAATAAAACCTATAGGGTAAATGAAGTCTGTTATGTGGTAGGATTTACTTCCTCTTCCTATTTTTCGAAATGTTTCAAAAAATATTTTGGATTATCTCCCCGGGAGTTTATAAAAAAAGAAGAAATAAATCCCTGAGAAAAGTTATCGAACAAAAAAGGAGCTGGCGAAACCGCCAGCTCCTTTCTATAAGGTTCTACAATTTTTACTCCGGATCAACACCCCATTGTTGTTTAGCCAGACGTTTGTAGTTGTTATATCTCCACAAGGCATTATCCTGTGCGGCAGCAAAAATTTCTGCTGCTTCCTGAGGATATTGTTTCATCAGAGAAGAGAAACGAACCTCACCTTTCAGGAAGTCCTGGAATTTACTCCAATCCGGTTCTTTGCTATCCAGTGAGAACGGATTTTGTCCTTCTGCTTCCAGCGCCGGGTTGTAACGCCACAGGTGCCAGTATCCACACTCAACGGCATCTTTCTGTTCCTGCTGACTCTTACCCATACCAGCCCGTAAGCCGTGGTTGATACAAGGAGAATAAGCAATAATCAAAGAAGGTCCGTCATAGGCTTCAGCTTCACGGATAGCTTTCAGGGTTTGTGCCTGGTTAGCTCCCATCGCAATCTGAGCAACATATACATAGCCATAGGTAGTAGCCATCAGCCCCAGGTCTTTCTTACGAACCCGTTTACCTGCTGCAGCAAATTTAGCGATAGCACCTACCGGAGTTGCTTTTGAAGACTGGCCTCCTGTATTTGAATAAACTTCGGTATCCAGAACCAGGATATTAACATTCCGTCCGGAAGCAATTACATGATCCAAACCACCGAAACCAATATCATACGAAGCACCGTCACCACCGATAATCCACTGAGACTGTTTAATCAGATATTTGCTTAGTGAAGCAATTTCTTTACAGATAGGACAGTTTGCTGCATTTGCGTTTACAAGAGGAGTGATTTTAGCTTCCAGTTCCACTGTTTTTTCAACACTTTCTCTGTTCAGAATCCACTCTTCAAACAGGTCTTTCGCATCAGCCGGACATTCTTTTTCAATGGCCTGTTTCATCAGCTTAACCAAACGGTCACGCATTTTTTCAACGGCTAATGTCATACCCATACCAAACTCTGCAAAGTCTTCAAACAGTGAATTTGCCCAGGCAGGTCCACGTCCTTTTTCATTGGTTGTATAAGGAGTTGAAGGTACCGAACCTGAATAGATAGAAGAACATCCCGTTGCATTGGCAATCATCTGGCGATCTCCTACCAACTGAGTTGTCAGTTTTACATAAGGTGTTTCACCACAACCGGAACATGCACCGGAGAACTCAAACAATGGAGTAGCAAACTGTGAATTTTTCACGTTGGCATTCACATTTACCAGGTGTTGTTTGCTTTTTACTTCTTCAGCACAATATTCCCAGTTGGGAACTTCCTGTAGCTGTGTACCCAGTTCAACCATTTTCAGAGCTTTACCCTGTTTGTTGCCCGGACATACATCCACACAATTACCGCAACCCAGACAGTCTAATACAGCTACCTGGATACGGAATTTCATACCGTCAAACTGTTTTCCGGTTGCTTTCAGCATATCTGTGAAAGGTGCTTTAGCCTGTTCAGCTTCATCCAATACAAACGGACGTACGGAAGCGTGCGGACATACATAGGCACACTGGTTACACTGAATACAGTTTCCGGACATCCATTCCGGAACAAATGCAGCAACACCCCGTTTTTCATATTTGGCAGTACCCTGATCCCATGTACCGTCTTCACGTCCTACGAATGTAGAAACAGGAAGCAGGTCACCATCCTGAGCGTTGATTACATTTACTACGTTTTTGATAAATTCGGGTTGATTACTTTCACTTCCCTCTTCATCCGGTAGATTAGTCCATTCCGGTTTAACGACTAACTGTTTGTATTCACCACCACGGTCTACAGCCGCATAGTTTTTGTTTACAATATCTTCTCCTTTCTTACCGTAAGACTTCACAATGAATTTCTTCATTTCCTCGATAGCCTGTTCTACAGGAATAACCTGTGTAATACGGAAGAATGCTGACTGTAAAATAGTATTGGTACGGTTACCTAAGCCGATTTCCTGTGCAATTTTAGTTGCATTGATATAATATACGGAAATATTTTTCTGTGCCAGGTAACGTTTTACACGTACCGGCAGATGTTTATCGAGCTCTTCTTCGTTCCATACGGTATTCAACAGGAATGTTCCGTTCTCGCGAAGTCCACGTGTTACATCGTACATACGCAGATATGCCTGCACATGACAGGCTACGAAGTTGGGTGTATTTACCAGATAGGTAGAACGAATCGGTGTATCACCAAAACGTAAATGTGAACAGGTAAAACCTCCTGACTTTTTAGAGTCATAAGAGAAATAAGCCTGGCAATATTTATCTGTATTATCACCGATAATCTTGATTGAGTTTTTGTTGGCACCTACCGTACCGTCTGCACCCAAACCATAGAATTTAGCTTCATACATGCCTTCACCACCCAATGCAATTTCTTCTTTCATAGGGAGTGATGTGAAGTTTACATCATCCACAATACCGAAAGTAAAGTGATCTTTCGGTTCCGGTAAAGCCAGGTTTTCATATACACCGATAATTTGTGCCGGAGTCGTATCTTTTGAAGACAGACCATACCGTCCACCCACGATAACAGGTGCATTTTCTTTTCCGTAGAATACTTCTTTTACATCCAGATACAATGGTTCACCATTAGAACCTGGTTCTTTTGTACGGTCCAGTACAGCAATACGTTTAGCTGTTTTCGGAACTGCAGCCAGGAAGTGTTTAGCAGAGAAAGGACGGTACAGATGTACAGCTACCATACCTACTTTTTCACCCTGGGCTGTCAGATGGTCAATGGCTTCACGGATAGCTTCCGTAGCCGAACCCATAGCGATAATAACACGCTCAGCATCTGCTGCGCCATAATAATCAAACAAACCATATTTGCGTCCGGTAATAGCAGACAGTTCGTTCATATATTCTTCTACAATAGCCGGAACAGCTTCGTAGTATTTGTTGCATGCTTCTCTGTGCTGGAAGAATACATCCGGGTTTTCTGCCATACCACGGGCCACCGGATTCTGCGGATTCAGGGCACGGTTACGGAATTCAGTCAATGCTTCCTGATCAATCAAATGAGCCAGGTCTTCATTTTCCAGCGCTTCAATTTTCTGGATTTCGTGAGATGTACGGAATCCGTCGAAGAAGTTAATAAAGGGTACGCGTGATTTAAGGGTAGCCAGGTGAGCAACAGCAGATAAATCCATTACTTCCTGTACTGAGCCTTCGGCTAACATTGCAAAACCTGTCTGACGACAAGCCATAACATCCTGGTGGTCTCCAAAAATAGAAAGGACATGTGAAGCAAGGGCACGTGCCGATACGTGGAAAACACTGGGTAATAATTCACCCGCAATTTTATACATATTGGGGATCATCAACAAAAGACCCTGGGAAGCCGTATAAGTTGTAGTTAATGCACCAGCCTGTAAAGAACCGTGAACAGCACCTGCCGCTCCGGCTTCCGATTGCATTTCCTGTACCAATACTGTTTCACCGAAGATGTTTTTACGTCCGGCTGCCGCCCATTCGTCCACATATTCTGCCATAGTGGAGGATGGTGTGATAGGATAAATCGCAGCTACTTCACTAAACATATACGAGATATGTGCAGCGGCCTGATTACCATCACAGGTCAAAAATTTCTTTTCTTTTGCCATCTTTTTCTAAATAAATATTTAAGTAACACATTTAATTCGCTTCGCTCAGGTAGGTAAGAAGTCATCGTTTGCTAACGCTCATTAGAAGTCAAGAATAAACAAAGTTCTTAACTTCCTGACTTCTTTAACTTCTTACTCCTTTTAATAAAGGAATCCGAACAACCAAAGTGGTATCAGATTTCCTTCGCCCATTTCTGCTTTATCTACAGCATATAAGATTTCCGGATTATTCCTTATCCGGAGGGATTCTTCAATTTTAAAGTTATATTTGTTATTCACCATAAAATGAGCGTTTTTCATGCCTACATTCAATTTATGATCTTTATGTAACATATTATAAAAGAACGTTTCTCTGACGGATTGTGCATTTACTGTCTCCGGACGTATGGGATACATCAGGTTAGTATTGTGCATATATACTTTAGCCGGTTTCTTTGGAAAGGTTTCTCCTTCCGTATAAAGCATATTGGTTAGTCTGGCATCCGTCAGATACTTGATATAATTCATCGCAGTAGCCCGGCTCGTCTCAATATCTTTACTTAGCTGGCTTACGTTCGGGGCACTGGGTGCACTTGTTGCCAACAAATATAGCAATTTACGCATTTTAGGCAGATAACTTTGCTCTATTTGTTTAATATATAGTACATCAACCTCCAACGTCATATTCATCGTTTTCAGCAAATTCTCTGAGAAGTTTCTCTTTTCAAGGAAAAACGGATAATACCCATGATGCAGATAATCCTGAAAATAAGCCATGGGTTTCACCTGCGAACAAATAGAATTTGCTATAATCTGATGGTCTGCCAGAATCTCTTCCAGCGAATATACCGGAAAAGAAGTACCTGCCATCAGGTTCAGGAATTCCCGGAAAGAAAATCCCCGGAGGTTATAAGAGACTACTTTACCCGATAAATCCGGGTTTTCTTCTTTCAGACGCATCACCGAAGAACCGGAGAAAACAATACGAATATCCGGATAGTTATCATAACAATAACGTAATTCTTTAGACCAATCCGGATATTTAAATACCTGATCTATCAGTAGTACTTTACCTCCTTTTGCTCTGAACTCTGCAACAAAATCGATGATGGTCCGTTCGGTAAAACAAAAGTGATTCAGATTAATGTAAAGACATTCACGGTTATCCTTTCCATAAAACTCTTTTGCGTATTCCAGCAGAAAAGTAGTCTTGCCGACTCCGCGGGATCCTTTTATACCTATTAACCGGTCACTCCAATCAATTTCATCCATTAACAGCCTTCTCACCGGAGATTCCGTATGTTCAAGCAAATAGTTATGTGTTCTATAAAATGTATCCACAATAGAATTAAAATATTATGTGCAAATGTAATAAATTAATCCTGAATTGTAATACGGAGATAGCAATTTTTGCAGCTTTTTTGTTAGTCTGAAATAGCATTTTG
>JAJBTP010000592.1 GCA_020860805.1 Tannerellaceae bacterium
GTATTAATAGAAAACATATATAAATATCCCAACTTATTATAAGGAGTAAAAAGAAAAAGCAAAAATGAGTTCCAGAATTGACACCAACTTACAGAAAATATACGGAGAAAAACTAACAAGAAAACTTTCCGATATATTAGATATTCTTCCGGATAAGCCTGGCTGTTATCAATATCTGGATGAACAAGGTACTATTATATATGTAGGAAAAGCTAAAAACCTAAAAAAAAGGGTTACATCCTACTTTAATAAATTACCTGACTATCCCAAAACGCGTGTACTGGTAAAACAAATAAAAGACATTCGTTACATTGTTGTAGATACAGAGGAAGATTCATTACATCTGGAAAATAGTTTGATAAAACAATACAAACCCCGGTACAATGTAATGCTGAAAGATGATAAAACATATCCTTCTATTGTAGTAAAAAATGAATATTTCCCCCGCGTTTTTACGACCCGCAATATTATACGGGATGGTTCTTATTATTATGGTCCCTACTCTTCTGCCTACACAGCCAAACTAATGGTAGAAATGATTAAAGAACTTTATCCGCTTCGTACCTGCAATTATCCATTAACTCCGGAAAATATTGCACAGGGCAGATATAAAGTTTGTCTGGAATATCATATCAAACGTTGCAAGGGTCCATGTGAAGGATTACAAACATTGGAAGAATACCGGGAAAATATTCAACATGTGCGGGAAATTCTAAAAGGTAATATTTCGGAAGTCAGTAAGATATTATATGATGATATGCAACGGCTGGCTACAGATATGCGTTTTGAAGAAGCACAAATAGTAAAAGAAAAATATAATATTGTAGAAAACTATCGTGCCAAATCCACAGTAGTAACTCCGTCTTTAAATAATATTGATGTGTTTTCCTTAACTGAAAACGGTAATTCGGCCTACATTAATTATATGCACATCGGCAATGGTTCGATTGTACAGGTATATACGTTCGAATATAAAAAGAAACTGGAAGAATCGAAAGAAGAATTATTGGGATATGGCATTGTAGAAATGCGGGAACGTTTTAAGAGTACGGCTAAGGAAATAATTGTTTCTTTTGATCCGGGAATTGAACTGGCCGGAAATGTAAAATTCACGATTCCACAAATCGGAGATAAAAAGAAATTACTTCTTTTATCTGATCAAAATGTAAAACAATATAAAGTAGATAAATTAAAACAAGCAGAGAAATTAAATCCGGAACAACGGAATACGCAGCTTTTAAAAGAAATTCAGCAGGCACTTCAATTAGAGAAATTACCGGTTTATATTGAATGTTTTGATAACTCCAATATACAGGGAAGTGATGCGGTTGCGTCATGCGTCGTCTTTAAAATGGGAAAACCTTCCAAAAAGGATTATAGGAAATATATTATAAAAACAGTAGAAGGCCCGGATGATTATGCCTCTATGCGGGAAGTAATTTACCGGCGTTATTCCCGGTTAATCAGAGAAGAGTCTCCTCTACCCGACCTCATTATTGCAGACGGAGGAAAAGGACAGATGGAAGCAATCCGCCAGGTAGTGGAAGATGAATTACATTTAAAAATACCTATCGCCGGATTGGCAAAAGACAAAAAACACCGGACCTCCGAATTACTATATGGATTTCCTCCGGTTTCCGTAGGCCTGGTTCAACAAAGTCCCCTATTCCGGTTACTTGAACAGATGCAAAATGAGGTACACCGTTTTGCTATTACTTTCCATAAAGATAAACGTAGCAAGTCACAGACAAAATCAGAACTGGATGAAATAAAAGGTATCGGGGAAAAAACAAAAGTATTACTTTTACAACATTTTAAAAGTGTCAAACGAATACGGGAAGCCAGTATAGAAGATCTGGAAAAAGTAATAGGCAAATCAAAAGCCGAATTGATATACAACGGACTCAAAAAATAAAATGAAAACAGTTACGCAAAGAGTACAATATGCCTCTGTAAGTATTGATGGAAAAGAAATGGCCCGTATTGAAAAGGGCTTATTAATCCTGATTGGAATAGAAGACAGAGATACAACAGAAGATATAGAATGGCTGACCAAAAAACTGGTTAATTTACGGATATTTGATGACAAGGATGGGATTATGAACCTGTCTGTCAAAGAGATAGAAGGTGAAGTTATGATAGTAAGCCAGTTTACTTTACAGGCATCAACCAAAAAAGGAAACCGTCCCTCTTATATCCGTGCTTCCAAACCAGAGAAAGCCGTCCCGATGTATGAGTCTTTCTGCAAGGAGATGGAAATTCAACTGGGTAAAAAAGTGGCGACCGGGACATTCGGGGCAGATATGAAAATTGAATTACTAAATGACGGACCGGTTACAATTCTGATAGACTCTCAAAACAAAGAATAATAAATATGGAAGAAATAAATATACGGCAAGCGCAACAACTGGTTGACGAATGGATTAAAACTTATGGTGTACGTTATTTTAATGAGTTAACAAATATGGCAATCCTTACTGAAGAAGTGGGAGAATTAGCAAGAATTATAGCACGTGCCTATGGAGAACAATCCTTTAAAGAATCTGATAAAGATAGAAATCTGGGTGACGAAATGGCAGATATATTATGGGTTCTGTGTTGCCTGGCAAACCAGACAGGAGTAGATTTAACAGAAGCCTTTAAGAAAAATTTAGACAAAAAAACCTCACGGGATAAAGAAAGACATATAAACAATACAAAATTATAACACATGGAAAGATATCAGGAAGCGTTCCAAAAATTTAATGCACCCGGAACAGAAAAAGAAATAACAGAGAAAGTTGAACAGCTTTTACAAAAACATATCGAAAGCAATTTTACAACAGAGAATTTAAAGTTCATACATGGCTGTCTGGATTTAACATCTTTATCTGCTCTGGATACAAAAGAAAGCATCTGGAAAATAGTTGATTCTGTGAACGATTTTGAAGGCACACGTCCGGATGTTCCGAATGTAGCAGCTATATGTGTCTATCCCCTATTTGTAGATACCGTAAAGCAGGCTCTGACGGCACAGGACATAAAGATAGCATGTGTTAGCGGTAGCCTCCCTTCTTCACAGACTTTTACAGAGGTTAAAATCGCTGAAACCGGATTGGCAGTAAGCTATGGAGCAGAAGAAATTGACACTGTATTAAACCTGGGATATCTGTTAGAAGAAAATTATCAGGAGTTAGCGGAAGAAATACAGGAAATAAAAGACTGTTGTCATGGTACAGCCACTTTGAAAGTAATACTGGAAACAGGTGCCTTAAAGATCCCTGAACTAATTCAAAAAGCAAATATTATGGCTATCTATTCAGGGGCTGATTTTATTAAAACTTCTACAGGCAAAGAGTTTCCGGGAGCTACTCCGGAAGCTGTTTATGGTATGTGCCAGGTCATTAAGCAATATCACACATTAACAGGGAATAAAATAGGTATCAAAGTATCCGGTGGTGTAAAAACAGCGGAAGATGCCATTAAATATTGCACGCTTGTCAAAGAAATTTTAGGAAAAGAATGGCTTACTAAAACATATTTCCGCATCGGAGCCAGTAGCCTCTCTTCCGATCTCTCAAATAAAATAGGCGAATAAAAAATTCTGTTTATCATAAATCAGCCCGGCACTTAAATCGTACCGGGCTGATTTAGTTTATAACTTTATTAAACATATCTCTTAGAAAAAATCATTTATTTCGTTGAATAATGTAGTCAGCTAATAAAAGCAGGCTATTCCGGGCCGGCGAATCCGGAAATTCAGATAAAACCGCAATTGCTTTATCCCTGTATTGATTCATTATCTTTTCCGCATATTCTATTCCCCCTTTTTCTTTGGCAAAAGCAATTAAAGAATCCACATTTTGCACGGTCAGGTCATGATTAAGAATAATATTTTTATAAAAATTACCCCCCTCCTTCTCTTCCTGACGCAAAGCATATAGTAAAGGAAGCGTAACTTTACCCTCACGGATATCATTTCCGGTTGGTTTTCCAATAGTAGTATTCGGGAAATAGTCAAAAATATCATCTTTTATCTGGAAACACATTCCCATATATTCTCCAAACAAACGGGCTCTTTCCGTCCATTCGGAAGAAATACCGGTAGATATTGCCCCTATTTCAGTACATCCTGAAAGAAGGGCTGCCGTCTTTTTACGAATTACATCCAGGTATTGGTTTTCATCCACCAACCTTTCTTCAGCTGTTTCTAATTGTTTGATTTCGCCTTCCGCTAATGCACGGCCTATATCTGCAATAATCCGGATAATACGCATGTCATTTGTCATGGCAGAACAGATTAAAGCACTGGATAAAATGTAATCACCCACTAAAACAGATACCCGGTTATCAAATATAGCATTCAGAGAAGGTACTCCCCTACGCTGTTTGGTTTCATCAATAACATCATCATGCACCAGTGAAGAAGTATGCATAAGCTCCAGGACAACAGCCGAGTCAATAGTTTGCCGGGTCACCCCCCCACATGTTTTTGCGGTCAGTAAAACCAATAACGGACGTACATGTTTCCCACTATAAGCCAGTATTTGCTCTATAGCAGCCTGCAAACGGGGGGTATCACTTTCAAGAGAGCCTGCAAACTCCTCACGGAATTGCTGTAACTCACTGGTGACTGGTTCTTCTATCTGTTTTTTATCTATCATATAACAACTATTGCTACCGGCTTCGAAAGGGATAAATGACTCTTATATCCCAATTTAAACCATACCTACAACAATAAAACGCAAAATTAAGAAAAAGTATCGAGTACGGTACTTTTTTTGTACATTTACCATTTATTGTATCACATATATAAGCGAAAAAAGAATGAAATTGTTTCTTATAGACGCCTACGCGCTAATATACAGATCGTATTACGCGCTAATCAGAAATCCCCGTATCAATTCAAAAGGGGTTAATACATCGGCCATATTTGGGTTCGTAAATATTCTGGAAGATATTCTCAAACGGGAAAATCCTACTCATATAGCGGTTGCTTTTGATCCTTCAGGACCTACTTTCCGCCATGAAATGTTTGAACAGTACAAAGCACAACGGGAAGAAACACCGGAAGTTATCCGGGAATCAGTTCCGGTTATTAAACGTATTATAGAAGCTTACAACATCCCCATGCTTGAGGTACCAGGATATGAGGCAGATGATGTAATCGGCACAATTTCTAAAGTTGCCGAAAAACAGGGATTTGAGGTATATATGATGACTCCTGATAAAGATTATGGGCAGCTGGTATCTGAACATATTTTTATCTACCGACCCCGATTCGGTGGTGATTACGAAATTATGGGAGTTAAAGAAGTGTTGGATAAATATTCCCTCACTTCTATTGAACAGATTATAGATTTATTAGGATTGATGGGTGACTCTTCGGATAATATTCCAGGTTGTCCGGGAGTCGGAGAAAAAACGGCTGTTAAATTATTGAATGAATTCGGTAGTATCGAAAACCTGTTAAATAATACCGGACAGTTAAAAGGAGCTCTTCAGAAAAAAATTGTAGAGAATGCAGAACAGATTCGCTTTTCCAAATTACTTGCTACTATCAGAACGGATGTACCGGTAGAGTTCCACCCTAAAAAATGTATACGGATTAAACGCGACGAAGAAAAATTAGTGGAGATTTATACAGAGTTAGAATTTAGATCATTCATTAACAAATTAGAAAATGATGCTACTCAAAAATCTCAGCCGAAAGGTCCGGTTCAAGGCTCTCTCTTTGCAGAATTTGCGACCGAAGGCCCGGACGTTCGCAAAAATTCGTCTCTCACGGACTTAAGTACCACCCCACACGAGTACTATATAGCTGATAATGAGGAGAAACATCTCCAATTAGCAGCTATTTTAGAGAGTCAGGATTTTTTTGCTTTTGACACAGAAACAGACGCTCTGGATCCATTACAAGCTAATTTAGTGGGATTGTCTTTTTCTATTAAAGAAAATGAAGCCTGGTACGTACCCGTTCCGGAAGATTCCGAAGAAGCACTTAAAATTTTAGGCCGCTTCTCCCCTGCCCTGCAAAATGAGAAAATCCAGAAAGTAGGACAAAATATTAAATTTGATATCTTAGTTTTACGAAAATACGATATCCGGGTAAAAGGGCCATTGTTTGATACCATGATTGCCTATTACCTGCTAAATCCGGAATTACGCCATGGTATGGATTATCTGGCAGAAACCTATTTGCATTACAAAACAATCCCGATTGCATCCTTAATCGGGCCACGTGGAAAGAAACAACTTACTATGCGAAGTGTTCCACTGGAGAAAATTGCAGAATATGCAGCCGAAGATGCAGATGTTACGATGAAGTTGAAAAATTTTTTTGCTCCGGAATTAAAAGATCAGGGACTTGAATCTCTTTTCTTCGATATGGAGATGCCGCTGGTATACGTATTAGCAGCTATGGAAGAGGTTGGAGTGAAACTGGATACCACAGCTCTTAAACAATCCTCTGACCTTCTTACCACCGAATTAAGAAAATTGGAAAAAGAGATTTATGAACTGGCGGGAATAGAATTCAATATCAACTCAGCCCGCCAGGTTGGAGAAGTACTTTTTGACCGTCTTAAAATCGAAGAAAAAGCAAAGAAGACAAAAACCGGTAGTTACAGTACCAGTGAAGATATTCTGGAAAAACTCCGGGCTAAACATCCCATTGTTGAAAAGCTACTTGAATACAGAGGATTAAAGAAACTATTAAGTACCTATATAGATGCTTTACCAGAACTTATTAATCCGGCAACAGGCAAAGTTCATACCTCTTTCAATCAAACAGTAACCGCTACCGGACGATTAAGTTCAACTAATCCCAACCTGCAAAACATTCCTATCCGGGACAGTATCGGACGGGAAATCCGGAAAGCTTTTATACCCGAAAATGAAGAGTGTGTATTCTTTTCGGCCGACTATTCACAGATTGAATTACGCCTGATGGCTCACTTAAGCCAGGATAAAAATATGGTAGATGCCTTCAATAGTGGAGAAGATATTCACGCAGCAACAGCAGCCAAAATATATGGAGTCAAACTGGACGAAGTAACTTCTGATATGCGTAGAAAAGCGAAAACGGCAAACTTCGGTATTATCTATGGCATCTCTGTATTTGGATTAGCAGAACGGTTGAATATACCGCGTAGTGAAGCCAAAGAATTAATAGAAGGCTATTTCCGTACTTATCCGGGAGTAAAAGAATATATGGATAGAAGTATTCAGGTAGCTAAAACACAAAACTATGTTGAAACCCTGTTTAAACGTAAACGGTATCTACCCGATATTAATTCGAATAATGCAGTAGTAAGAGGATATGCAGAGCGAAATGCTATCAATGCTCCTTTACAGGGAACAGCAGCTGATATTATTAAAGTAGCTATGTCCAGAATTTACGAACGGTTTGAGCAGGAAAACCTGAAAAGTAAAATGATACTACAGGTACATGACGAATTAAATTTCAACGTTTATAAAGACGAACTGGAGCAAGTACGGCAGATTGTTCTTGAGGAAATGGAAGGTGTGATTCAACTAAGCGTGCCTCTTATAGCAGATTGTGGCGTAGGTAAAAACTGGCTGGAAGCTCATTAAAAATATCTCAATTTCATCTAAAAGGCGTGTAGTTATACTATATGCCTTTTTATTGCTCTCCTATCCTCATGGAAGTTCTATTTTCTCACCCAGAAATTTAGGTTGTTTGCCAAGTATTAAATCTATAAAGACTTTTACACGGGCAAATATTTCCCTTAACTGGACTTTTATTCCCCTGGACAAACGTACATCATGAGCATTATAGCCAACAGTATCCAGGCCATACCGGGAAGCAATAAAAATAGCCCGTTCATTATGGAACTGCTGAGAAATAATAGTAAATGAATCCTGTCCAAAAATTTCTTTTGCACGCACCACAGAGTCCAACGTACGAAAACCGGCATAATCGGGAAAAATCACATGCTCCGGTACACCTGCTTCTATCAAAGCCTGTTTCATAGCTTCCGGCTCATTATAGTCTACACGATGATTATCCCCACTAACCAGGAGATATTTTACTTTTCCTGCTTTATACAATTCACTGGCAGCCTTAATACGATTCGTAAAATAATAATTAGACCAACCATTCCGCAAATAAGGAGAAGTACCTAACAAAAGCCCCATTTTATTGTAAGGAATCTCCGACACATCATTATAGACACGGGGACGGGAATAGTGGACAATTAAAAAATTACAGATAAAAACCAGCAATATAACAGCTGCTACAGCAATAATCAATAATTTTATCATACGTTTTATCCTCCCTCTCATATATTCCCCCTACTCTATCTCTGTTAAAATACAAAGATAACATTTCTCAAAGGGAAAATATAAACCAAACAGATACAATCCGGAATTGTTTCTTAC
>JAJBTP010000236.1 GCA_020860805.1 Tannerellaceae bacterium
ATATATAACACTAAGCATTTTCTGCATTATCTGCTGGGCAGCAACTATTATAGCTCCCTCAAAAACAATGCATAAAAAAGCATTAATAATATATACTTGTTTATTTACGGCTGTAAGTGTATTAATAGTTCTTCTATGGAATGCAATACACGGATATAAATGACAACAAAAAAAGAGGTTATCCCTGCTTGGAATAACCTCTTTTGTTTTTTATATCGTCCTTCTTATTTTACTTTCGCTACGATAGCTTTGAAAGCTTCCGGATGATTCATTGCCAAATCGGCTAAAACTTTACGATTGATTTCGATACCGTTTTTGTGTAACGCACCCATCAGGCGTGAGTAAGACATACCTTCCAGACGTGCAGCAGCATTAATACGCTGAATCCACAAAGCACGGAAGTTACGTTTTTTGTTACGACGGTCACGGAAAGCATAGGTTAAACCTTTTTCCCATGTGTTTTTCGCTACGGTCCAAACATTTTTACGAGCGCCGTAGTAACCTCTCGTTAATTTTAAAATCCGTTTTCTTTTTGCTCTTGAAGCAACATGATTTACTGATCTCGGCATAATTCTAATCTGTTTTTGAATGTTAGCGTCACTTCTTAAAAGTGCTCTTTATGTGCTAAATACATTCGGTTAATAAAAATCTAAAAAACTCGTTACTTTTTAAAAGTGCTTACTTCAGACAAAGCATCTGTTTCACATTGTTACTATCTACACTGGCTACTAAACCTGTATGTGTAAGATTTCTCTTCTGCTTTTTGGTTTTCTTTGTCAGAATGTGACTTTTAAAAGCATGTTTTCTCTTGATTTTACCTGTTCCGGTAAGGGCGAACCTCTTTTTGGCACCGGAATTAGTCTTCATCTTAGGCATTTTCCAAATTTGTTTTTAATTATTAAACGTGTATCATAACGCCGCAGCGTATGATGTTATTGTTCTTCTTTCTTATCGGCTTCCTGATCCGGACGGGCTTTTGAAGGAATCACCTTTTTTACGGCTGGTTTCGGCGATGCCGGGGCTCCTGCCTTTTTAGGAGATATCATTATAATCATTCGTTTTCCTTCTAAAACGGGGAGTTGTTTCACTCTTCCGTAATCTTCCAAATCATTGGCAAAGCGAAGTAATAAGACTTCTCCCTGTTCCTTGAATAGGATTGAACGTCCTTTAAAAAACACATAGGCTTTTACTTTGGAACCTTCCTCCAGGAAACTTTTGGCATGTTTCAGCTTAAAGTTATAGTCGTGATCGTCTGTCTGAGGACCAAAACGAATTTCCTTCACAACTACTTTTACAGTCTTCGCTTTCTGTTCTTTTTGTCGCTTTTTCTGTTGATAGAGGAATTTCTGATAATCGGTTACTCTACAAACGGGGGGAGCAGTATTCGGTGAAATCTCAACAAGGTCCAGACCTTGCTCCTCTGCTATGCGCATGGCTTCAGAAGTTGAATATACTCCCGGCTCTACATCGTCACCTACTAAACGGACCTCACGAACACGAATGCGTTCATTGATTCTGTACTGTTCTTTCAGATTGTCTTTCTTCATTCAAAAAGATTTATTCTCCTCGTTTTTTAATTAATTATTCTGTTTGTTTCGCCAACGATTCATCATTTCTTCGACTTCATCATTTAAAAGCGCTGCAAATGTACTAATTTTCATCGAACCTTTATCACCTTCACCCTGTTTTCTCACAGAAACTTCATTATTTCCTGCTTCTTTCTCTCCAACAATAAGCATATAAGGGATACGTTTCAATTCGTTATCACGTATTTTGCGTCCGATTTTTTCATTCCGGTCGTCCACTACAACACGGATATCCTGCTCTTCCAACTGACGGGCAAGATTCCACGCGTATTCGTTATACTTCTCACTGATAGGCATAATAGATACCTGGTCAGGTGTAAGCCATAACGGGAATTTTCCTCCGGTATGTTCAATCAATACGGCGACGAAGCGTTCCATTGAACCGAACGGCGCACGGTGTATCATTACAGGACGGTGCTTTTTATTATCATCTCCGGTATATTCCAGCTCAAAACGTTCCGGCAGATTATAATCCACCTGGATAGTTCCCAACTGCCAGCGACGACCTAATGCATCTTTCACCATAAAATCCAGTTTAGGACCATAGAAAGCAGCTTCACCTAATTCTATACGGGCTTTCAGCCCTTTTTCCTGGCAAGCTTCTACAATTGCCTGTTCCGCTTTATCCCAGTTTTCATCTTCTCCAATATATTTTTCTTTATTATTGGGGTCACGTAAAGAAATCTGTGCCTCGAAATTTTCAAAATTAAGAGCTTCAAAAATAATAAAGATAATATCCATTACTTTCAAAAACTCATCTTTCAACTGGTCGGGACGACAGAAAAGGTGTGCATCATCCTGTGTAAATCCACGTACACGGGTTAAACCATGCAACTCACCACTTTGTTCATAACGATATACCGTACCAAACTCCGCAAAACGGACAGGCAGGTCTTTATATGAACGTGGGAATGCCTTAAATATCTCACAGTGGTGAGGACAGTTCATAGGTTTTAATAAAAACTCCTCTCCTTCCTGTGGGGTATGAATCGGCTGAAATGAATCCTTACCGTATTTCGCATAATGTCCGGAAGTTACATACAGTTGTTTTGCTCCGATATGAGGAGTAATCACCTGCTGGTACCCATATTTCTTTTGGATACGTTTCAGGAAATCTTCTAATCTCAAACGCAATTGAGTACCCCGTGGTAACCACAAAGGTAAACCCGCGCCCACCGCCTGGGAAAAGGTAAACAATTCCAGTTCTTTCCCTATTTTACGATGATCGCGTTTTTTGGCTTCTTCCAGCATAACCAGATATTCATCCAGCATCTTCTTTTTCGGAAAAGTTATCCCGTACAGACGTACCAGCTGTTTTCTTTTTTCATCACCCCGCCAGTACGCTCCGGCAACGCTTAGTACTTTAACAGCTTTGATATAGGATGTATTCGGAAGATGCGGTCCACGACACAAGTCTGTAAATGAGCCCTGTGTATAGGTTGTAATCTGTCCGTCTTCCAGCTCACTGATTAATTCGGTTTTATAAACTTCACCTCTGTCTCCAAATAATTGAAGAGCATCTGCTTTCGAAATACTCTGGCGACAAATAGATTCTTTACGTGCTACCAATTCCTGCATTTTTGCCTCGATAGCCGGAAAATCACTTTCTTTTATTGTAATTCCTTCTCCCGGATCTACATCATAGTAGAATCCGTTCTCAATAGCCGGACCAATACCAAATTTAATACCCGGATAGAGTTCCTGTAATGCTTCAGCCATCAGGTGAGCACTGGAATGCCAGAAAGCATGTTTACCTTCTTCGTCATCCCATTTCAAAAGTTTTACAGAGGAATCTTCTTCTATAGGACGGTTTAAATCCCGGATTTCCCCATTTACATTAGCAGCCAGTACATCCTGAGCCAACCGGGAACTGATACTTTCCGCAATTTGCATAGGTGTAGTCCCTTTAGCGTATTCTCTTACGGAATTATCAGGAAATGTAATTTTTATCATATTCTTATTTCTGTATTCTTTTATTTTTTTGAAGGTGCAAATTTAACAAACTAATTGAAAATTGACAATTAATTTACGGTCATTCGTTTAATGATATTATATGCATTTACAATACCTAACTCGCCGGCTTTACTAAGGTCTGCAATTCCCCGGTTTGTATCTCCCTGTGATAAACGTGCCAGTCCGCGGTTGAAATAAGCTTCAGCAAATTCCGGGTCCTTTTCAATAGCAGTTGTATAATCCTGAATCGCTGCCCGGAAATCACGTTGCGCACAACGCAGGTTACCCCGGTTCAGATAGGTAAATACAAAATCCGGATTCAATTGAATCGCCCGGTCATAATCCCTGACAATCTGATCATGCTCCATAGCCCTTCTGTTATCGCGAACCTGTGCAGTTGTAGGGTCAGCAGCCGGAGTAGCTATCCGTCCTCCTACTGTCAGATTGGTCGCCAAAGGTGCATTGTCGTCATACGTACCCTGCGAAAGATTATAATCCAGTTGTTTATAACGAACCACTGCCCGGTTAAAGAAAGCCATGAAGAAATCCGGATTCAGTTCTATTACCCGGGTATAATCTTCAATTGCTTCCGTAAAGTCCTGTACCAGCGTAAAGTCTAAAGCCCGGCCAAAATAATAATCCGGATTGGTTGGATTTTCTTCAATTTTAGAAGAAAATTCATCAATAGAATTAAAATGTGCCTGAATCTGGTCTTCCGTTAACGGGGCTTCTTCATTAGTTACCCGCAAACGGCGTGGTAATACCATACGGGAGTTGTAACTTTCAAGGGAAGCATCGTAATAAATGATTTTCTTTATCGGGTCTGCTTTTTCATAATATGTCAGGATAAATTGCGGCTCTATATCCACACGTACATTCCGGTCCTGAACACGTCCCCTTACTTCACTCTGGTATTTACTACGGCGTACTTCTTCCTGGTCATACACCACCAAACGGTTAAACTTATTAATATTTTTATCCGATTTTTCACGGGTATTATCTTCTGCTTCCTCTCCGTCAGTATCCTCCACGTTTCCGGAAGAAGTTCCGGTCGAAGTCTGATTATTACGGTTTCCGGATGTACTACGTTCTTTTTTCAAACGGTCTTCTATTTCATAAGCCAGCCAGTAATCATCTTCAGCACCTTTGGTATCCCGCATTTTCCGTTTAATCTCTGACCGGGTATAGTAACCGGGAATAAAATCCGGATACTCATATAACACCCGGTTTATATCATCTATTGCCCCTAAATAATTACCTGTTTCATATTTCAGTAAAGCCCGGTTGTAATAGGCCATAAAGTTATCCGGTTCTTCCTGCAGAACCACATCAAAATCTTCGATAGCCCGGTTATTATCTCCTACCTGAAAACGTAAAAGTCCCCGGTTAAAACGAGCTATCAGGTTACGGCTGTCAAAACTGATTACCTGGTCATAATCTTCCATGGCTCCCCGTAAATCATTCATCTGATAGTGTACTAATCCACGGTTTATATAAAAACCATTTTCACGGGGATTCAGGCGTAACGCTTCATTCAGATCGGCCAGTGCGCCGTCCAAATCTTTATTCTGATACCGGATAATGGCCCGGTTTCCATAAGCAGGTGCATAATAAGGATCTAATTCAATAGATTTATCATAATCGTTCAGGGCGCTGATGGTATCTCCTTTTTCCAGGTACATTGCCCCTCTGGTAAGGTAACTCATGGAGTTATTGGGATAATTGGCTATTAAATCTCCAAAGACAGTTTCGGCTCCGTCAAAATCTTTTTTCTGGATATAGGCTACCGCCATATTCATTAACATCTGGCGATCAGTAGGACGAAATTCAAGTCCTTTCTGATAATCCTGGATAGCCCCCGGATAATCATCCTGGCTCTGGCGGGCAATACCCCTTGCAAAATAAGCCTGCACTAAAAAAGGGTTCCGCTCCAGACAGAGTGTACAGTCTTCTTCGGCCCCCTTATAGTCATCTAATTGTATCTTGGCCACAGCACGGAAGAAATAGGGTTCTGCCAGCCATGGTTTTGAACGTATTACCTGATTAAAGTACTGGATAGAAAGGACGTAATCTTCAAAATATAAAGCATTACGCCCAATCGCCATTACACGATCCGTATTAATCTGAGCGATTAAAGTAAAAGAACATATAATATGTAGTACTAAAAATAGAATAGCCTTTTTCATCTTCACTTTTACTGATTAAAAGGCAAAAATAAGTAATTTTATCTTACTTAGTCTTCTATTTTAATCATCAAATGATTTTTTCCGATTTTATCACCTTCTTTCACATTAATCACCTTCACCGTACCACTTACAGGTGCTACAATACGGTTCAACATTTTCATTGCTTCGTGAATCAATAAAAGCTGACCTTCCTGCACCTGTTCATTCTCCTTTACAACCAATTGGATAATAGTACCCGGCAGGTTTGAACGAACTTCTCCTTCTACCGGCTTCTGCCATACTTCCCGGTTTTTATATTTAGTGGTGAGCAACGTTTTATATTTACGTGCTGTTACGACAAAGTCAACCAGTTCTTCTTTATTTTCCATAGCATGAATTTAAATTAGAATGGAGGTAATCCGTATTTCTTAGCCGGTCTATATTCTTCTTTCAATACAGAGAGTTTCAAGGCATGTAATATCAGTGAGCGGGTTTCTTTCGGCTCAATGACCGAATCAATAAAGCCACGTGAAGCTGCCACATAGGGGTTCGCAAATTTTTCAATGTATTCTTTTACTTTTTCCTGGCGCATTGCTTCCTGGTCTTCCGCCTCCATAATCTCCTTACGGAAAATAATGTTTGCCGCACCTTCCGGCCCCATCACTGCAATCTCAGCTCCCGGCCACGCAAACATAAAGTCTGCACCCAGATGACGTGAATTCATAGCAATATAACCCCCACCGTATGCTTTACGCAGAATAACCGTAATTTTAGGTACAGTTGCTTCCGAATAAGCATATAATACTTTCGCTCCGTGACGAATAACTCCGGCATGTTCCTGATCTACACCCGGCAGATAGCCCGGCATATCTTCCAACGTAATAATCGGAATATTAAAAGAATCACAGAAACGGATAAAACGAGCTGATTTATCAGCACTGTCACAATCCAAAACACCAGCCAATACCATGGGTTGATTAGCTACAAATCCTACGGTTTCACCATCCATACGACCGAAACCTATCACAATGTTTGCCGCCCACAACTCCTGTACTTCCAGGAAATTTGAGTCATCTACAATACATTTGATTACATCACGTACATCATAAGGTTGTTTTGGGTCAGTAGGAACAACTTCGTCTATATTTAATGGAGTAGTAGGTGCTTTCGGTTCAATTGGCTTAGCTTTTTCCAGATTATTCCAGGGGATAAAACTTACCAGTGTTTTTACCTGCTCCAGACATTCCTGTTCACTTTTTGCATAAAAATGTGCATTTCCTGTAATTTCGGCATGTACACGGGCACCTCCCAGTTCTTCCATAGAGATATCTTCACCCAGTACTGTTTTAATTACATTCGGACCGGTAATAAACATTTTAGAAATATTTTCAACCACAAAAACAAAGTCTGTCAATGCGGGAGAATAAACGGCACCACCTGCACAAGGTCCCAGAATCAGTGAAATCTGTGGAATAACACCTGATGCAATAGTATTCCGGTAGAAAATTTCGCCATATCCGGCCAGGGCTCCTACCCCTTCCTGGATACGGGCTCCTCCCGAATCATTAATTCCAATAATAGGATATTTCATTTTCAAAGCATGATCCATAATTTTGGTAATCTTACGGGCATGCTGAAGTCCCAGAGAACCTCCGGCAACTGTAAAATCCTGTGCATAAATACATACAGGAGCACCAAAATAGTACCTGTACCTGTTACGACACCATCTCCGGGAAGGTCCTTCTTATCCATCCCAAAATCACGCCCGTTATGTTTAACGAACATGTCATATTCCTGAAAAGAGTTTGGGTCTAATAAAGAGAGAATACGTTCACGGGCAGTTAATTTTCCCATCGCTACCTGCTTCTCAATGGCGGCCTCGCCCCCACCCATCTGCACAACAGCTTTTTTTCTCGTAGCGCTTGAATGTTTTTTTGTAAGTCTGTCATAATAAACCTGTTATTTTTATCATTTCCCGACGGCTTTAGCCCGGTATGAGCAACGAGCCGTGCCTTTTATTATGTTATTTAATCTGGCTTTATTTAATTGGCGTCGGATAGCCGAAATATTATCAATAAATACATGTCCTTCCAGGTGTTCACACTCATGCTGAACAATACGTGCAGCAAACCCTCCGATAGTTTCCTCATGCTCAGTAAAATCCGCATCCACATATTTAACACGAATGGTAGCAGCCCGTGATACGGATTCGCGAACACCCGGAAGACTCAGACAACCTTCTTCAAGGGTAATTTTTTCTTCACTTTCTTCTATAATCTCCGGATTAATCATTACCCGTTTAAAGTCTTTGCATTCCGGAAAATCATTTCCCATAGGACTACCGTCGATAACAAGCATACGGATAGACAATCCTACCTGCGGAGCAGCCAAACCTACCCCGTCGGCATTATACATAGTATCAAATATATTGGTGACCAACTCTTTCAGGTTGGGATAATCCTTTGTAATCTCTTCGGTCTCTTTACGTAAGACCTGTTGACCGTATAAATAAATCGGTAATATCATATCTTATATTCTATTGAATTTTATACTTTCCATGTAAGATTGCAGAATAATAACCTCACTGATTTCATCTACCAAAGCTTTATCCTGCCTCTTTTTCTTTTTCAGTCCTCCTTCCAGCATGGCTTTATGGG
>JAJBTP010000242.1 GCA_020860805.1 Tannerellaceae bacterium
TCCCAAAGCGAATTATCTTTACTACCGGAATGGATAAATAAGGTGAAATATTTATAAAAATGGATATCTTAACCCACACGGTAACCGGAATGGCCTTTGCCGGTTGTGTAGCTCTGACAGGCGGAAAGAAAATAAAAGAAAAAGCGGCTATTGTATTAGCGGGGGCTTTCGGTGGAATGCTGCCGGATATAGATGCTATTTCTATGTGGTCGCGCTTTGATTCGACTTTCGGAAAATGGTTTGGCCTGGCGGATCCGGGGAAAGTTATTTACTCTGCTAAGTATTGGTATTCACACCACGGTTTTATGCATTCGCTTTTTGCTGCCGGGTTATTTACAGGTATTCTTTTTCTTTTTTTGTGGGGTAGCCCGGTTGTAAGGAAAAGGCAGTTTACTCCTGTTAAGCCTGTGTATGGCTGGGTGAGCCTTGCTTTTTGGGGAGGATTTGTTTTTCATTTACTGGAAGATATGATTACTCCGGCAAGTGCATGGGGTGGGGTCCGGTTTTTTTATCCCTCTTCCGTTTATACCGGTGGTACCGGGCAGATTTGGTGGTGGAATAATTATGATATCTTTTTGATTGTATGTTTGGTTTTCTTTCTAACTTTATTGTTACTGGTGTTGAAACCTTTTTTCCGGAAACGGGTGGTTGTATGGGGATGGATACTCTTTTTAATAGGGTTTATCGTAATTACTTACCAGGTGAAAACCCGTAATTTTGATTTTAACAGGGCGGCGTATGGTGTGAGTGAGGATAAGTCCAAAGAAATACAAAAACAGATATTGCCTGCTTCTGTCTATCATTCGATGGAGAAACTGGATCGTTGGTTAATCCTTCATTTTTAAAACTCTCTTTTTTCTTTTGTAACTGGTGGATGAAAAAACATCAACAGGGGCCTTTTGAGTCGGTATGGAAGAAACTTACCTGGATAAAGTTTAAATAAAAGTAAAAGGTCTTAAAATGGCAGGAGTTGATATGGCCTGGTCAGAGGTATATCAACTCCATTAAAGAAGGGTCTGAATATCTGTATTTGAAGGTGTTTACAGATGCATTTTTTCTCATGTACTATGATTGATTTCTATTTCGTTGATGAAGGATAATAGGTATTTCATGCTCTTATTATTCGTTTGTATAATAAACAAAACAGGTAGATGAAATGTTTAGTAATGTTTCTTTTTTCATTAAAAAGAATTTATACTGACTATTTGTGTCAGGAAAAATAAGTATTTTACCCGCATAAAACTTTTAAATACTATCTATATGATAATAGGAGTACCTAAAGAAATCAAGAATAATGAAAACCGTGTAGCTTTGACTCCGGCCGGAGTAAAGGAGTTGGTGAAAAAAGGTCATCAGGTGTATATACAACATACTGCCGGGTGTAATAGTGGTTTTCCGGATGATGCGTATGTTGCAGCCGGAGTCCGGGTTTTACCTCAGATAGAAGATGTGTATGAGGTAGCTGAGATGATTGTGAAAGTAAAGGAACCTATAGCGCAGGAGTATCCTTTGGTAAAGAAAGGACAGTTACTTTTTACTTATTTTCATTTTGCCTCGCAAGAAGCGTTAACCCGTGCTATGCTGGAGAGTGGTGCTACCTGTCTGGCTTATGAAACGGTGAAAGGGCGTGATCATTCTCTTCCTTTATTAATACCTATGAGTGAAGTTGCCGGACGTATGTCTATACAGGAAGGGGCCCGTTTTCTGGAAAAACCACAGGGCGGAAAAGGTATTTTACTGGGTGGTGTTCCGGGGGGTTAAACCTGCACGTGTATTGGTATTAGGTGGAGGTGTTGTAGGGTATAATGCTGCTTTAATGGCTGCGGGTTTGGGTGCGGATGTTACTTTGGCTGACATTTCTTTGCCTCGTTTGCGGTATCTGGCTGAGGGAATGCCTGCGAATGTTAAAACGTTGTATTCTTCAACTTATACGATAGAACAGGAATTGCCTCATACTGATTTGGTGATTGGAGCGGTATTGATACCAGGAGCCAAAGCTCCTCATTTAATTACCCGGGAAATGTTATCTTTATTAAAGGAAGGAAGTGTACTGGTGGATGTAGCCATTGATCAGGGTGGCTGTTTTGAAACTTCACATCCTACAACGCATGCTGACCCTATTTATGAAGTGGATGGAATTGTTCATTATTGTGTGGCCAATATTCCGGGAGCTGTTCCCCGGACTTCTACACTGGCTTTAACCAATGCAACTTTTCCTTATATCAGTAAGGTTGCTGATTTGGGTTGGGAAAAAGCCTGCCGTGAAGATAGCGGACTGGCGTCAGGTCTGAATATTGTGGATGGTAAAATCGTATATAAAGCAGTAGCAGAGGCTTTTGGCTTGCCTTACTATAGTTTATAGGGTATAAGAACAAAAGAACATATTTTATCAAATACTATATGTTCTTTTGTTCTTATGTTTTCATTTAGTTGAAGATATACCGGAATATGTCGTTTCCGTTTGCAAATAGCAGAAGTCCTAATAACAGGAACATGCCACTGATTTGTGCATATTCCATAAATTTATCGCTGGGCTTGCGGCGTGCTATTACTTCGTACAACAGGAACATGACGTGCCCACCGTCCAGTGCCGGAATCGGTAAAATGTTCATAAAAGCCAGAATGATGGACAGGAAGGCTGTCTGCATCCAGAATGTTCTCCAGTTCCATACGGAAGGGAACATGTTACCAATGGTAGCAAAACCTCCCAGACTGCTGGCGCCTTCTTTCGTGAATACATATTTCATATCGCCGACATATCCTTTCAGGGTGTTTACCCCTAATTTAATACCTGCCGGGAATGAACCGAAGAAGGAATAAGTATTGGTTACTGTTTTATAATATTCTGTAGGAGGTACGGTATAGATACCCAGGTTACCGTTATCGTCTGTGGTGATGGGTATCTGTTTGATTTCACCGTTCCGGTTAACGCCTAAAGTTACAGAGGTATTCGGTTTTTCAAACAACTCTTCTTTTACATCGTAGAAAGTAGGTGTGGGTACATCATTTACAGATACAATTACATCTCCTTTTAATAATCCGGCCTGGGCTGCAGGTGACTCGTTAGATTGTAGTTCACGTACTACCATCGGGAAACGATAGGCTGCAAACCCTTGTTTGTCCCGCATGATTTGCTGCATGAGATCATCCGGGATAGCAATCGTTTTTTTCTCTCCGTTCCGTAGTACTGTTACCTGTTGTGCATGTACCACCTGGCGAAGTGCACTTTCGTTGAGCCGTTCGATTGTTTCTCCGTCTGCCGTTAAAAGTATATCTCCGTTTTCAAATCCTATCCGGTTGAAGGTTTCACTGTATTCCATACCCATATCTACATTTTGCAGTGGTATGTAGGTGTCTCCCCATTTGAATAATATCATAGAGTAAATGAATAGAGCCAGCAGGAAGTTAAAAAGAACACCTCCTATCATAATCAGTAAGCGCTGTCCGGCTGGTTTATAGCGAAACTCATACGGTTTGGCCGGTTGTGACATCTGTTCTTTATCCATACTTTCATCAATCATACCGGATATCTTACAATATCCTCCCAGGGGCAGCCAACCTAAACCATATTCGGTATCGCTGTTTTTGGGTTTGAATTTAAAGATGGAGAACCAGGGGTCAAAGAACAGGTAAAATTTTTCTACTCTGACTTTGAATAACCGGGCAAAGATAAAGTGTCCGAACTCATGGACCAGTACTAATATGGATAAACTCAGGATGAGTTGTAGTGCCTTAATCAAAAACGTTTCCATTCTTATTATCTTTCTTGTTTATTTATTTTTTTAGTAAATTCATTGCTATTTCACGGGCTTCCCGATCTGATGCCACATAATCTTCATATACGGGTTTGGCTATGAAGGTTGCTTTTTGCATGGTTTCTTCAATGATTTCACTCATTTGTAGAAAACCTGTGGATTCCTGTAAGAAGGCTGCTACTACAATTTCATTCGCTGCATTTAAAATACAGGGCATATTTCCTCCTGTACGGATCGCTTCAAAAGCGAATGCCAGGTTCCGGAAACGGTTCATATCCGGTTGTTCGAATGTAAATGAAGTACAGGTCCGGAAGTCTAACCGTTCAAAACTACTTTTCAACCGTTTAGGGTAGGAAAAGGCGTATTGAATGGGGAGTTTCATATCCGGAACTCCTAACTGTGCCATGATGGCTCCATCCTCAAACTGTACCATGGAGTGTATAATGGATTGCGGATGCACCAGTACTTCAATTTGGTCTGGTGAAAGCCCAAACAGCCATTTGGCTTCTATCATTTCAAAGCCTTTATTCATCATGCTGGCAGAGTCGATGGTTACTTTTGCTCCCATAGACCAGTTCGGATGTTTTAAGGCTTCTGATTTGGTTACTTTTGCCAGTTGGTCCATCGTAAAGGCACGGAACGGACCACCGGAGGCTGTCAGTAGTATTTTTTCTACCTGGTTCTCCCATTCTCCGGCCAGACATTGGAAAATCGCTGAATGTTCGGAGTCAACCGGTAGGATGGGTACTTTGTGTTCCATCGCCAGGGTGGTGATTAACTCTCCGGCTACTACCAGGGTTTCTTTGTTTGCCAACGCAATGGCTTTCCCTGCTTTAATGGTAGAAATGGTCGGTTGTAATCCGGAATATCCTACCATGGCTGTGAGAACCATATCAATGGGTTCCATTTGTACCATCTGTGTAATTGCATTAGTACCTGCCCACACTTTGATGGGTAGGTCTTCCAACGCTTCTTTTAATTCCGGATATTTGCTTTCGTTGGCAATCACTACTATTTCAGGTATAAATTTACGTGCCTGATTGATCAGCAAATCAACCTGGTTGTTGGCTGTTAAAGCATAGACTTCAAACAGATCCGGATGCTCATTGACTACCTCCAGTGCCTGCGTTCCAATAGAACCGGTTGAACCTAATATCGCTAATCTTCTTTTCATGTATTTAAAATACTATGTAATCTTCCGGGTTGACTGGTGTGCCTCTGAACCATAGCTCAAAATGCAAATGAGGTCCGGTGGTTACCTCTCCGGTATTCCCTACCATGGCAATTACTTCTCCGGCCACTACATTGTCGCCCACCCGTTTTAATAATAGTTCGTTATGTTTATAAATGGATAGGAAGCCATTCCGGTGTTGTACCTGTATTACATTTCCATAGGCTATGTCATATCCTGTATATACTACTGTTCCGTCCAGTACACATAATACACTTTCTTTGGGTGCTGTGACCAGATCAATTCCGTAGTGATTGTCTTTTAAATCAAAGGGGGAAGAAATAATACCGTTTGCCGGCTTGAAAAAGAATGTCACATCTGCCGGTGGTTGGTTGGGATTTAATACGGTAAGATTATATCTTTCTTCTTCTTCAAAATTTTGGACAAATTCTTCTTCTGCTGCCGAACGGGGTATATCATAGTTCGCATTTGCATACGCCAGGGAGTCGATGCTTCGGATGGAATCAATCTCCATCGTTCCGGAAAGTATGGCAGATACGTTATTCAGATAAAGAGATTGAATGGCAATAACCCGCTCCAATGAATCCGCTCGTAGTGCATTTCCTACGATATCCCGGCGGATTTCTACATCCAGGTAACCCGGTAAATAATTACGGATAGGAGTAGTGATTATTATCAGGGAAGTGATGGTTACCAGAAAAAAAGCAAAGATGCCTAATATCAGAAAGGCAGATAAACGGGAAATACGAAAAGACCACACTTCTTCCAACGTATTTTCGTTGAAAAAAGAGAGTTTATATTTAAATCGTATCTGGTGCCAGAATGATTTTTCGTTTTTCCGTTTCTTTTGTGTCATCCTGTATGTTATAAATCAAGTAATCCTTCCGGTAATCTTACATAGAGTTGTTTTTCCGGGTGATTAGCATCTATAATAATTTCTTCTACTGCCGGGATTAATAATTCTTCTCCCTGATAGCTGAGTATTAGTAAAACATTCTGCGTGGATTGATCGACATCCGAAATAGTTCCTAATATTCCTGTTTGTTCATCCGAAACAGTATATCCGATGAAACTGTCCCAGGTGATGTCTCCTATTAAATCGTCTTCTTCCTCTACAGCATCCAGGGGATAGAAAACCTCTTTATTGACAAACTCACGGGCTGCTATCTCAGAATCTATTTTTTCCATTTTTACCAGAATTACCGCATCACTTTTGTATCTGTATTCTTCGATAAAAAAAGGGACTAAAATGCCATTCATCTCACAAACAATGTAGGGATCGTCGCTTTCATCAAAAACATCGCTTTGAGTCAGTAAACCGATTTCTCCTTTTGTTCCGTGAGGTTTAGTGAATTGTCCTATTTTGAAAACGTCTTCTTTGCGGATCATCTCCTTCTTTTTAAGCTTTACGTGTTATATGAGCTCCTAATTGATTCAACCGTAAATCGATAGACTCATATCCCCGGTCTATCTGGTCAATATTATTAATGCGGCTGATTCCTTTTGCACTGAGGGCGGCTATTAAAAGAGCAATTCCGGCACGAATATCCGGTGAAGCCATATTGGCAGCTCGCAAAGGTAGCCGGTTACCTAAGCCGATTACTGTTGCCCGGTGTGGATCACAAAGAATTATCTGTGCGCCCATGTCAATCAGTTTATCCACAAAGAACAGACGGCTTTCGAACATTTTCTGGTGAATAAGTACACTTCCTTTTGCCTGAGTAGCAATAACCAGAAAAACACTTAACAAGTCTGGGGTTAAGCCTGGCCAGGGAGCGTCTGATATAGTCATAATAGAACCATCAATGAATGTTTCTATTTCATAGGAATCATGAGAGGGTATATGAATATCATCACCTACTTTGTTGAGGGTAATACCTAAGCGGCGAAAGGCATCGGGGATAATTCCCAGTTCGTCGTATCCGGTGTTTTTAATCGTAATATCCGAACCGGTCATGGCTGCCATTCCGATAAAACTACCTACTTCAATCATATCCGGCAAAATGGTGTGCATAGTGCCACATAAAGAAGTAACTCCTTCAATAGTAAGAAGATTGGAACCTATTCCGGATATACGTGCTCCCATACTTTTTAGCATGCGGGATAATTGTTGTACATACGGTTCGCAGGCGGCATTATAAATGGTGGTTACTCCTTTTGCTAAAACAGCAGCCATCAGGATGTTGGCCGTACCGGTTACCGATGCTTCATCCAGTAACATATACGTTCCTTTTAGTTCTTTAGCTTCAATAGCATAGAGATGGCGGGTCGCATCATAATTAAATTCTGCTCCTAATTTCTGTAAACCTACAAAGTGTGTATCCAATCTGCGGCGGCCTATTTTATCGCCTCCGGGTTTGGGAAAGAATACTTTACCGAAGCGTGCAACCAGGGGACCGACAATCATAACCGAACCGCGCAGGGAAGCGCTTTTTTTCCGGAAATCTTTGGTATATATATAGTCTATATTCACTTCATCTGCCTGAAATGTATAGGAACGGTGTGCAATCTGCTCCACTTTTACCTTCATATCAATCAGCAGCTGAATCAGGTTTTTTACATCCAGAATATCCGGAATGTTATGTATGGTAACTTTTTGATCCGTAAGCAGAACGGCACAAATAACCTGCAGAGCTTCGTTTTTGGCTCCCTGAGGTGTAATTTCTCCGGATAATTTGTGGCCTCCTTCTATAATGAATGCACCCATGCTGTTTTATCTGCCTTTATTACGATAGTAATTCTTCTTATTATTGTTATTATTGCTATTGTTGTTTGTATTATTTCTGGCGAGAATATCCCGGCTTTCAGTTAATTTATATTCTTCTTCGTTTAAAACAATAGCTCCTCGTGAAAGCTCGTCCAGGTCTTTGAATATTTTCCGGTCATCCACGGATTCTTTGTTCCAGGTAAGGAATGATTTCTTCATCTGATTGGCTACTAATTTAATCAGTTGATTTTTTTCCTCCCCTTCTTCCAGCTCTGTCGCTTTCTTTAATATTAATTCCAGCGTTTTCCCGTAATGACGGTATTGAATACGGTTTGTGCTATAGGGTAAACGGGGCGGACGTGCGTAGAGATTTTCCTTTTTAATAATTTCGTATGGGTAATCAATATCCAGTTTGAAATCAGCCATAATAGCAAGGTGATCCCACAGGATATGTTTGAAGTCATTTACATCACGTAAATGAGGAAACAAATTACCCATAATATTGATAATGGTATTGGCACATCTTTTACGCTCTTCTCTGTCTTGTATAGTGATACAATAATCCGCCATATTCTGGATATTGCGTCCGTATTCCGGTAAACCCATTTTTTTAAGTTCTGTGTTATATTTCATTACAAAATTTTTATCGCACAAATATAAGTAAAAATTCCCGAATATCTTTCAAAAGACATAGGG
>JAJBTP010000556.1 GCA_020860805.1 Tannerellaceae bacterium
CAAAGTCTAAGAATGTACAAAAATATTCATTTTTAGCGAATATCAAAGCATGTTTTCTTTACACAGCTTCAATTTCTCCTAATTCAACATACCAAATATATCCTTTTATATCCCGGTATCCCATCCGGTAAATCAAATCCATATATTTACGAACCTGCTTTCTGTATTTATTTTCCTTTTGTTCTCCAAACTTATAGTCAATAACAGACACTTGTTTACCGGAAATCAGTATCCGGTCCGGACGACGGCTCATCCCTTTATCAAACAAAATATCAACTTCATTTAAAATAATATTTTTATCACTAAACCACTCTCTCACCTCAGCTTTTTCAAGCAATTCCTCCAGTTTAAAACAAAGCTGAATCGCTTCCTTATGGTTGATAAAGCCCTCTATACGATATCTTTCTACTGCAGGGGCGATATCTCTCCGGGTTTTTATCAGACTTAACACCTGATGCATCAATGCACCATATTTACGTCGCGGATCATCAAAGAAAAACCCTTTTCCATTTAATTTCAGATGTAACCGTTCATCCGGGGAAATAGAGACAAAATGATCCATGATAATCTCGTCTGTACGGTTCTTTTTTACGGGAGTCCGGGGAGTTTTCCACCAATCGCCCATACAGAAGACACCTTCTTCCCGATCAAAATAACCCGGTAAATCTACCAGAGGTTCCCGCTCAAGCGTTTCTTTTTCTGCAGTTAACAAAGAAGACCACAATAATTCTGATGTACAGTTTACCTTTTCACACGCCCCGCTTTTCTCATTTAGCTTCCGGGGTCGGGGCGCAAACAGTATCAATTCTTCTTTGGCACGTGTCAGAGCCACATACAATGTATTCAGGTTATCTATATAAGCATGTAATTTCTCTTCATAGTAATCACGGGCAAAAATCGTTTTTCCCATCGTCTGCCCATACCGGACAGGCACCAGTTGCAGGGAATCAAAAGGTTCACGGGCTGGCTGGCACCACAAAATTACCGGTTTGGTGGGTTTATGGTCTATTTCCCAATCGGCAAACGGGATAATAACAGTTTTAAAGCCTAATCCTTTTGACTTATGAATGGTAAGAATACGAATGGCATCCTGCGAATCGGGTGTATGAATCGTTTTTTTATGACCGGACTCATCCCACCATTTAAGAAAACGGGACAGGTCTGCCCGTTCCTTCCTGCCGAATTCTGCTACCATATCCAGAAAAGCCTGGACAAAAACATGCTCATTGGCCGGAAACCAGGCATCATACAACCGGTAAATACCTTCTACCATTTCATAAAGTGAATGATAAGAAAGCATTTTTAATTTATTTTCCATCTCCGGATTATTCAATCCGGAAACTCCTTCCACAAAATTACCGGCCAGTGTTGCAAAGGAAAAACGGGCCATCTGGCGATTGGTCAAATCGTCCGGATTTTTAAGATGCCGCAACAGGGCTATAATAAAACGGATGGCTACCGAGCTATTGATAAATAGCGCATCATCCGAGATAATATCATATTTATAAGGTGAATCCGGATGCTCTTCTTTGTAGCTCAGCAGCGTATTGGCAACCATCGCACCCTCCTGGTTAGTCCGCACAAGTACTGCAATATCTTTCAAAGCATATCCGTTTTGCTGGAGTTGTTCTAAAGTGGCAGGCAAACATTTCATGGATTCTTCTTTCCAGTCTATATCCTCATCACCGGAAATAAACCGGATTTGCACATGTCCCTCTTTTTCCTGAAACGGAGGGGGCACCTGCTGATAACTCTTCCGGTACGCCGAAACAATACGGGTCTGGAAGTTCAACTGTTCTTTCTCAGAAAGCGAGGAACCGGCTAACGAATCATTAAATATAACCTGTAACACTGCCGGAGCTGTATTAAACAAAGCATTATTGAACTCTACAATGTGACGGAAACTACGCCAGTTATCCACCAGCGTTTCTTCCTGCACCATTCCCTCCATGAAATCTGTCCGGACTTTTTCATCCAGTAACTTCCAGTCGGAATTACGGAAACGGTAGATACTCTGTTTTATATCTCCTACTATCAGATTACCCTTATTATTGGCAAGACTTTCTGCTACTAACGGACGGAAGTTGTTCCACTGCATACTACTGGTATCCTGGAATTCATCAATCATATAATGGTCAATTCCTGCTCCGGTTTTCTCATAGATAAAAGGAGCATCCGAGTTATCAATTACCTTGCTCAACAATTCGGTTGTATCGGCAATCAACATGATATTTTTCTCTTCCCGGTAAGCGGCTAACTGGGAAGAGACATCTGTCAATATTCCTAAGGTATAATAATAACGGATAATTTCTTTTGCGGTATAGTAATCCGTTAAATCCGAAAAGAGAGCAATCACTCCTTTAATACAGTCATTCAGGCCATTCTCAAAGACACACCCGATTAGCTTTTTTAATCCTTCCTCCGTAGATTTAGCATAACAACCCTCTACGTTATCAGCCAGTTTCAGAAAAGTTTGGGTAGGCTCTTTCATCTCTCCGGCTGCCAGTTTTTCAAACAGACGGATAGGAGAAGTAGCGCCCCGGATAAAGTCCGTTGGTTTCAGTCCGAACTGTAAAAGCAGGTTAAGGGCTTTTTCTCCTAACCGTTTCGCCTCTCCTTCAATTTCACGGATAATACCCAGCAGATCACTTTTATAGTTCTCCAGCATCTCTTTATCCTTCATCTTTTCGGTTACTTCCCGGCTGAACTGTTTATAGGTTTCTTTAAAGACTTCCCGGCTGAGAGCCATAATATCCCGGTTTAGTTTCCAGTCGCCTCCGTTCTCTATTTTGTCTTCTGCAAAACGAAGTAACCATCCCAACAGGTCTTTATTTTCAGGTTTCTCTAAATCTCCCAATAACTGGTCGATGACTTCACTTAATACCAGTTCCTGATCCATTTCAATCCCATATCCTCCCTGCAAACCGATTTCACGAGTAAAAGCGCGCATAGTTTGCTGAAAAAAGCGGTCAATCGTACTAATATTGAAGGAGGAATAGTCATGCAATATCCCTATTAATAATTCTTTTGCTTTTTTCCGTACCTGTTTCTCATTCATCTCCGTTGCTGAAGACAATTGCTGCAGATAGTCGGATTTATCTCCCCTGGCTAATATGTGTAATTCCTCAATAATACGTGTTTTCATCTCGTCTGTAGCCTTATTCGTAAAGGTTACAGCCAGAATACGGCGATAGGAATTACCCGGCAGGAAGAGTAAATTCAGATATTCTCCTGTCAGCTTATGTGTCTTTCCGGCCCCGGCCGAGGCTCTGTATACGGTTAGCATAGATTTTAAATGATGCGGCTTTTAGTGTATCCCTCCTTTTGTAATATTTCAAGAACTTTCTGGCGGTGGTCTCCCTGCACAATAATTTCGCCTTCTTTTGCAGAACCCCCTACCCCACATTTTACCTTCAAAAGCTTACCTAAGGTTGCCAGATCTTCTCCTGTACCAGTGAATCCGGTAATCAAAGTGACGGCTTTACCTCCACGGTTTCTTTTATCCAGGGATATTCGTAAAAGTTGTTTTTCTTTTGGTAATGTATCTTTTTCTTCCTTATCCCCAGTATTGTATTGAAAATCCGGATTGGTTGAATACATCACCCCCAACCGGTCTTTCCAGTCGTTATTTTTCATATGATTTCTCTACTTATTGATTTCCTATACAAATATAACGGACAATCAGTAAGTAACAATTGACAATCCGGATTTTAAGATTTACAACGAACAATATTAACACTTCTATTTATTACCTGTAAAAAATGATTTTCTCCCTTCACCCTTCACAAATCCCTATAACAAGCTGTTCTTCAACATGCAAAGATGTGAAGGATAGTGTGAAGGATCAAGTCAACCCTTCACAGGACAAATCACAAACCCTTCGCAACCATCTTTTTTCTGTTTGCCCTTGAAAAGTTGCCATCCTACCTATCTAATTTTAGGTTCACTTAAGTGAATCAATTGCTTTACTCTAATGAGTTAACTGCTTCATTCCTATAAAGCAGTTGCTTCACACGTGTGAAAATAATCTGTTATACCGGGAAGAACGAAATGAGATATAGTTTCCCCACAAATGATAAGCAGGAACACCGGAAATTTTGTACGGAAGCATTCTTTACAGACCCCCTATTCTTTTTAATAGAATCCTGTGAAGGGTTGACTTTTCCCTTCACACTACCCTTCACATGATTATATACTGATGCACAGATGATTACAGCCATATATGAAGGGTGAAGGGAAAAAACCTGTTTTGTAGGAGAGATTTATATTTTTTGTATGAGTACGGTTGCATAGGCAGAGATTCCTTCTTCTCTTCCTGTAAAACCGAGTTTTTCTGTGGTCGTTGCTTTGATAGAAATATCTTCCGGGTCTACCTGCATAACAGTTGCAAGTGCTTCTTTCATGGCTGGGATATGTGGATTTAGTTTAGGACGTTCGGCCGCGATAGTAGCATCTATATTTCCTAATTCATATCCGGCCTGGCGTATGATTTGCATAGTATCCCGTAGGAGAATTTTACTATCGATATTTTTATATTTACCGGCTGTATCCGGAAAATGATAGCCTATATCCCTTTTATTGGCTGCTCCCAGTAGGGCATCACAGATAGCATGTATTAATACATCTGCATCACTATGTCCCTGTAGACCAAGGGTATGTTCTATCCGGATACCGCCGATCCATAACTCACGGTCTGTTACCAATGCATGTACATCAAAGCCAAAGCCTACTCTAATTTTCATTCCTACCCATCTATAATTTAATCCAACATTCTTTTTATTCCCTGTATATCCAGTGAAAGGGATAACCGTAGTGTCTGATCCAACGGATTCTCCGGAATTGTACTAATCAACCAGGACAAGTCCAGCTGAAAGGCTTTATACCGGATACCTGTCCCTACGGAAGCATACTGACGGTTTCCTTTTTGCTTATTTTCATAATAATAACCTGTACGGAAGAAAAAAGATTCACGTAAACGGTATTCTATTCCCAACGCTAACATAATTTCTTTTAATTCTTCCCGGAAACCTCCCGGTGCATCTGAAAAAGAACGGGCTATTCCCTGTAGGGAAGAATAGGTATTATACTTTTCCCATTTTTTCAGATAGGCTTCCCGTTCTGCAGCACTATTACCTATATACAGGCAATGAAGGTACAAGATATTTATGGATATCAAAATAGAAACCGATATGATTCTCTCTGTTTAAAGGATAAAGTATTCCATTTCCGATTTTCAATAAGGCAGGTAAAAAGAAATTAGTAGCTCCTCCGTCATACGAAATACGGGTACCTACATTCGCTATATGAAATCCCCAGCTCCACAGGGCTTCTGCTTCGGCTAAAAGAAAATAGGTTTCCCCATATCCCGCCAAATCCGCACTAAAAGCATTGGCCGGTTGTATATCCTGTAAGCCTCCGCCCATATCCGAACGTATGTACCGGAGGGTAACAGCCACCCCAAAACCGGGGGATAATTTACGGGAATAGCTGAGGTCAAAAGCTGTTTCATAGGGAGTAACAGCCGGAAGAATTCCTCCTGTTTCATCCATACCTCCCGGTATTTCTCCCAAAGAAAAGTAACGCATTGAAAAGGCTATAGCCTGGCCTGTGCGGTTCTCTAACTGCCTATAACCTCCTAAAGAAAGGAGTGCCATATCATTTACCCACTTTTTTAACCACGGGGTATAAGAGAAGCCTACTTCGGCAGGAAGATGGGTAAAGGAATATTTGGCCGGATTCCAGTATTGTGACCAGACATCCGGTACAGAAGTCAAAGAGGCATCTCCTATTCCACTTCCCCGTGCATCCGGAGCTATTGTCAGAGAAGGTACTGCCGTATGAATGGGCGACAGGGTTGTTTTTATACTTGCTTCCTGTGCATAACCGGACATGGCAGGTAGGCCCGTAAGGTACATACAGAACCGGAGAAGAAAATATGGTACATTTAATTTCAATAGCAGGAAATTTATCTGTTCTTGCTTAAATAAACTTCCTTTTTGAGAATTTATTGTGTTGAGGACTAAAAAAATATCAGCGTACGTGAAAATCGAGTAACTTCCGCTCTCCTATATAACCTTGTAAATGGTCGTCTATTTGTACCGGTCCTACGCCGGAAGGAGTACCTGTATAGATTAAATCACCAATTTTCAAAGTAAAAAAACGACTGGCATAGGCAATAATTTTATCTACAGAGAATAAAAGCCGGCTGGTATTCCCTTCCTGTACAGTCGTTCCGTTTAGTTCCAGATGAAAAGGAATGTGATTGATTCCTTCTGTGTCTGTTACAGGGATAAAATCACCAATTACCGCCGAATGATCAAATGCTTTACTGATCTCCCAGGGTAAACCCTGCTGTCTTAAACGGGTTTGCAGGTCACGGGCGGTAAAATCGATACCCACTGTTATTTCATTGTAATACCGGTGAGCAAACCGCTCGGCTATATTTTTACCTAATCTGTTAATCCGTATTACTATTTCAGTTTCATAATGTACTTCGGAGGAAAAATCCGGAATAAAAAAAGGTTTGCCGTCCTTTAATAAGGAAGAATCGGCTTTCATAAAAAGGGTGGGCTCTGTTAATTCCAGTTTGTGTTGCATCTCTTTATTGTGAGCTGCATAATTCATTCCGACAGCAATGATTTTCATCTTATTGATCCATAGAATTCAAGCGGTTAAACATCACAGCCAGATGCGCATACATGGATGTATTCTGTACGACAATATGCTCCGGCACACGAATACGGAAAGGAGTAAAATTCCAAAGGGCTTTTATACCTTCTTTTATAATGAGTTCGGTTACTTCCTGGGCTTTTTCTACCGGAACTGTAATAATACCGATAGTTGCCCCGAATTCTTTCTGTTTCCGGGGAAAATCTTTTATATCAAAAACCGGTATACCATTAATAGAAGTTCCGGTAATTTCATGATTGATGTCAAAACCGGCTACAATATCCAACCCGTACTGATTCAATCCGGTATCCTGCAACAAAGCGGCTCCCAGACTCCCTACTCCAAAAATAAATGCTTTATGCTGAGAAGTAAATCCCAGGAACTCTTCCAGGACTTCTATGAGGGTATCTATTTCATATCCGACACGGGTTTTACCGGAAATGTTGACAAAAGATAAATCTTTCGCTACCTGGCTGGCATCTACATTGATTTCTTTTGCTATCAATGTTGAAGAGACAAAGGTTTCTCCTTTCCCTTTGAGTAACTTCACAAAGGCAAGATACCAGGGTAACCTTCTTAGTGTTGGCTCCGGAACTTTCCATATTTCTTTCATCTCTTCTTTTGTCATTACAGTTTGTATTTAACGGTACGGGCAACAAAAGTACAATAAAATCCTACAATATTTATACCTAACCCGGAAGTCACAAAAATTGTTCCCGTCCGGAATCTTTTATACTTTACCTAAAAACTCATCTACCGTATAATTGAGGAATTGATGGAAAGGTACGAGTTTTTTATAGGCTGTTACTGCATTCTCTATCCAGTTTTCATCGTCAAAGAAGCTATCCAGTACAGCAGCCGTCACACAAAAATCTTTATGAAGGAGGTATTCACTATGAGAAAAATCACTGGGGTAACCGGCTGGCATACGTTTTAACCTTTCTCCTTCCAGCTCCGGAAAGGTTGCTTTAAAGCCGGGGTCTTCCAGAATAGCTACAAACTCATCCATCTGATCATAAATATCTTTACGTAACATTTTCAGTAATTTTGATTCCGGCTGCCACACTCCACCTGACAAGAAAGAGTTACCGGGCTCCATATGAAGATAGTATCCACTTCGCAAACTATTTTTACCTCCTAATGCCATATAGGCACCCATGTATGTTTTATAAGGTAATTTATTGGGTGAGAAACGGATATCTCTATAGATACGGAAAAGACAATCTTTGGCTTCAAGACCGGCTATTTCCGGATCAAAAACAGAAATCCGGTCTATTAATTCCTGAACGATATGTATAAATTCATTTCTTAAACTATCAAACCGTGCTTTATTTTCCTGAAACCATGGACGGTTATTATTTTCCTGAAGTTCTCTGAGGAACTGTAATATCTGTGCGCTCATATAAGTTATTGTTATGCATACAAATGTACAAAAAAATACTAAAAACGATATCCGAGATTCAAATAGAAAGTAAGGCTTTTGTTCCGGTTCGAAATTCCCAGGGTTGTATTTAAAGGTCCTGCTAAACTATTATAAGCATATCCGACACTTACACGCGCCAGACATGTCGTGCCTTTTATGGGGTGGTTAATATGGTCATCGTGGGGCGGGTGGGTAGAAATTTCTGATGCTGGTTGGGGGGGGGGGGGACGCTGGTGCTGATGAAGGAGGGCGTTTG
>JAJBTP010000111.1 GCA_020860805.1 Tannerellaceae bacterium
TTTATACACTATGATTGCTTAATTTAAGAGTCAAAATCAACCTATAAGTTTCAATCTTTGTGCTGCTAAATCAGCCTATCTGCCAGCGGGTGAATTAACCTTTAAATATATTCACTATTAATATTTATAATAAAGCCTATGAAAACACGGTTATTAACCTTCTTTTATTTTTTCGCAGTTGTATTATTTACAAGTTGTGAAGATGATGACAAAAAAACACACGAACCTGTCCCGGATGATACCTGGCGAACTTATTACGTGCATTTCAACCAGCAGAATCAGGAAATTGACAATTTCGGCGCATCTGATGCATGGACTTTCAGACATGTTTGTAAAAACTGGACGGAAGATAAACGAAATCAAATCGCGGATTTACTTTTTAGTCTGGAGAAAGATGAAGATGGGAAACCGAAGGGAATAGGGTTATCCCTCTGGCGAATGGTTTTTGGAGCAGGCAGTTTGGAACATCCATATCCGGGAAGGGAGGCACGGTGGAATAATATGCCTTGTATTCGTAACGAAAGCGGCGAATATGATATGGCTCCGGATGGAGCTGTCGGTGGTCAGTTTTGGTTTTTGAAAGCCGCTAAAGAAAGAGGGTGCGAACAATTTCTTGGATTTTGCAATTCACCCCCTTATTACTGGACAAAAACAGGCTATGCCAATGCTGTAGGAGATATCGCGCTTCAATATGAGCTGAATCTGAAAGATGAACACCTGACCGATTATGCTACCTATTTAGCTGAATTGGTAAAGCGCACGAAAGAAAACCACGGCATTGACTTTAATTATGTTTGTCCGTTGAATGAGCCTGAATGGCAAGCCGATGGTACCGAAAGCTGTCATGCCAATAACGATGAGATTGCTTATGTCGCCAAAGCCGTTAATGCAAAGTTTCAAGAGTATGGTTTAGACACAAAAGTAGTTATACCCGAGTCAGGAAAACCTCATTTTGTTTATTCTAATCCTGTTGGGCAACCCAATCCGGAAAAATATGGTAATAAAGCTGAATACTTCTTCTCGCCTGCCTCATCAACAAATCTTTTGAACCAGTCGAATGTAGCTAAGCTTTTAGCCACACATTCTTACTGGTCAGTCAATACAGACTCTGAACTGAAACAAATTCGTGAGGCAGTAGGACAAAAAGTGAGAGAAACAGGAATTAAATATTGGCAAACAGAGTTTTGTATATTGAGCGACGATTTCGATTTAGGTACGACCGAAGATGGAAACGCAACCGGCGGCGGCGGTCGCGACTACTCGATGAAATTAGCTCTTTACGTAGCCCGTATTATCCATGCAGATTTAGTATTTGCCAATGCATCAGCATGGCATTGGTGGTTGGGAGCCACTCCCTTCGACTATAAAGATGGACTATTATATCTGACCGACGACTATTACAACGGCGATGTGAATATCCCTAAATTGTTGTGGGGGTTTGGTAATTATAGCCGGTTTATACGTCCGGGCGCTATCCGTTTAGGAATGTCCCGGGATAAGGGTGATACCAACGAATTGAAAGATGTCATGTCTTCCGCATATGTAAACAAAGATGGAACATTAGTCGTAGTGATGATAAACTATTCGGATGAAGAACGGGAAATAAAGCTTTCATTCAGTGACGATAAGAGCCGGAATCTAATCCCATATATTACATCCGACAAGGAAGGAGATGACCTTAAACCATCTGAAGAAGTGAAAGACGGAGACGTTTATATACTTCCGGCTAAAAGTATAGTAACATTTGCTGAATAAACAGAGGTATGAAAAAATCAATATTACTACTATTCGCTGCCTTATCTTTCAGCATACCATTATTTGGGCAGGGAGCCTATTTTGCAAAAAAAAACATACTCGGGAGGAGAACTGCCCACGTATGCTGACAGTAAACACCTGTTGCCTGAACCTGTCTTAGATAAAAAAGAATGGCTGGAACTTTATTGGAAGGCATGGGAATCGCTTTTAGCAGATTGCAAAAACCGCCTTTGGGGTCACCTTTAGTCTCAAACTGGATAGACGAAGCCCTTAGCCCTCAGATTTATCAATGGGATACACATTTCATGGCCATGTTTGGACGCTACGGACACCACATTTTCCCATTTATCAATTCGCACGACAATTTTTATTGCCGGCAGCATGATGATGGTATGATTTGCCGGGTGATTAACGAAGACAACGGGGAAGACCATTATTGGGGGCTGGGTGTGGACAATGCCAGAGCCTGTAACCCTCCCCTATTTAGTTGGGCCGAAATAGAGACTTATAAAGTGACAGGCGACAAATCGCGTTTTGCTTTAATACTCCCGGTTTTGGAAAAAGTATGCAGAATGGATTGATAACAATCGACTGGGAAAGGATACACCTCACCAACTATATTGGAGCAACGGACAAGCCAGTGGGATGGACAATACGCCCCGGGATATGGGACGTCCGCATCCGGGAGACGGATGGGACCAACATTCTGCCATCGACCATGTAGGGTGGGTGGATATGTCTTCTCAAATGTGTGTTTTCTACAAAGATTTAGCCTATATCTGCAAAGAGTTAGGTTATACCGGGAAAACTAAAATGTATGAGTTAAAAGCCGATACCATATCGGAACGTATTAATAAATGGATGTGGGACGACAAACAAGGCCTATATTTTGATTTAGACCCGCATGGAGTACAAACAAAATGGGTCACAGTAGCCACATTCTGGCCCATGTTTGCACAGCTAAGCAATAAAGAACAAACTGAAAAATTAGTAAGTAATCTGAAAAACCCGAATCTTTTCTGGCGAAAAGTACCAGTCCCTACATTAGCTGCCAATCAGGAGTTTTATGATTCCGGCGGGCGATATTGGAAAGGTGGCGTTTGGGCTCCGACCAATTACATGGTTGTACAAGGTTTAGTCAAAAACAAGTATGAGAATTTGGCAAACGAGCTGGTTGAAAAATATCTGGACGCGATAAGTGAAGTATATAATAAAACACACACCCTGTGGGAAGTTTATTCGCCGGATATGTATATCCCGGCAACAAATGCTTCGGGAATTTATATGGTTCAGCCCGATTTTGTAGGATGGACGGGATTGGCTCCTATCTCGATGCTCATTGAAAATATTCTGGGAATACGATTGAATGCTCCGGAGAAAAAAATCGAATGGCATATTACGCAAAACTCTACACACGGGTTGAAAAATATTCACTTCCTTGGCTCGACGATTGATTTGGTAGCCACCCAACCTGAAAATGGTAAAATAACACTGGAAATAACCAGTACTATTCCTTTCGACCTCGAAATCTATTTTCAGCAACAGAAACATATCGTTAAAATCAAAGACCCATACACCAGAGTGGAATTATAAACATTTGTTATACACATATATTAATTTAAATTCTAATTTATATGAAAAGAAAGCACTTATGTCTTTTAGTAGTATTTCTTTCTTTCATGCGGCTATATGCCCAGGAAGGAAAAGTAATACTTGGAATCGTACTGGACGAAGCAAAAGAACCCATGACTGGCGTTACCGTTGCCGAGAAAGGTACCAATAATGGAACTTTGACTGACCTTGATGGCCGTTACAGTATCAAACTGACCGGCGAAGATGCCATCCTGGTTTTTAGATTCTTAGGGTATGAAACAAAAGAAGAAAAAGTAGGAGGGAAAAAAGACATTAACTTACAATTAAATCCTATAGCTACAGAGTTAACAGAAGCGGTCGTAGTCGGGTATGGCTCACAAAAGAAGGCAAGCGTCGTTGGAGCCATATCGTCCCTTAAGCCGGAAGAGTTGAGCCGTACATCCAAAACATCCATTACCCAATCGTTGGTCGGAAATGTGGCCGGCGTGATAGCTGTACAACGCTCAGGCGAAGTTGGAAACGACCATGCCGACTTTTGGATTAGAGGTATAAATACCTTTGCAGGCGGAAGTAATCCGTTGATTATAGTGGATGGTATCGAACGTAACTTTAATTCTCTCGACCCTCAGGAAATAGAATCATTCTCAGTATTAAAAGACGCATCTGCTACTGCCATTTACGGAGTCAGAGGTGCGAATGGTGTCATCATAATAACGACCAAAAAAGGACAGGTATCGCCACCACAAATCAGCGTAAACATTGAAAAATCGTTTAAAGCACCCACCAAGATTCCTAAATTTGTGGATGCTGTGGATTATATGAAAATTGCCAATGAAGCATCCATAAGAACGGGTAATGGCGAACTGTTTACCCCTTCCCGTATAAACAATACCATAAACAATGTAGGCCCTGACTTGTATCCGAATGTAAATTGGATAGACGAACTATTGAAACCAATGGCACACCACCAGCGTGTCAATCTGAACATAACAGGAGGTGCGCCCAAAGCCCGTTACTTTGTTTCAGCATCCTATCACAACGAAAGTGGTTTATTTAAAACCGACACGGACCGTAAATGGGATTCAAATATTAAGCAGGACCAGGTCAACTTCAGGAGTAATCTGGATATTGATATTACCTCTACCACTACTGTCGGTATTTACTTAGGCTCGCAGTTAAGAATAAAAAACAGCCCCAATATCTCGGCCGATTATGCATGGGATGTAATGATGGAAACTCCCCCCTATTTTATACCTAAAAGATATTCCGACGGACGATTAGCTGCTTATGGAGCAGGCTCGGAAAAAGGATTGAATCCGTACAATCTTTTGACACAATATGGAACACAAAAATACACCACAAGCGATATCAATGCGACTGCCAATGTTGTACAAAAACTTGATTTCCTGACCAAAGGACTTGAAGGCAAATTAGCGTACGCCTATGATGTCTGGACCGAGCACATGTATGCACAGACCTACACACCTGAACTATGGTATGCTACATCACGCGATGCGAACAATGAGTTGGCAGCAGTTCTGGTAGAGCCGGGAAATCCATTTTTGAATAAATCTGTATGGAGCAACATGGCCTACCGTACCTATCTCGAAGGCTCATTGATTTACAACCGTACTTTCAACGACCATCAGGTAGGCGGTTTATTCCTATACAACCATAGCACGAAAGGTGTAAAAGAAGGGAATAACGAATACAGTGTAATCCCCTATAAATATCAAGGCATAGCCGCAAGGGCAACGTATGCCTGGAAAAGCCGTTATCTGGCCGAATTTAATATGGGATACAATGGGTCTCTGAAAACTTTGCAAAAGGCAAACGTTACGGCTTCTTCCCTGCTTTCGCCCTGGGTTGGATTGCATCAGAAGAAGAATTCTGGAGTCCGTGGATTAACACTGTAAATAAATTGAAAATCAGAGGGTCGTTTGGAGAAGTCGGAAATGACCAATTTGCCCGCGACAGGCGATTTGGCTATATAACCGAAATAAGAGACGATGGTGGTTATGACTTCGGGCTTCCGGGTTTATCCAACTCATTTGGCGGATTAATGGAATGACACTTCGGATTCAATAATCTCACATGGGAAACGGAAACAAAACGTGACATTGGACTCGAAATCGGCTTATTCAATATGATAGACTTAACTATTGATTATTTCTTCAATTCGAGACGAGACATTCTGGTTAGCCGTCAAACTATTCCGGGAACAGCCGGATTTAACGAACAGCCATTTGTCAACTATGGAAAAATGCAAAACAAAGGAGTTGACCTGAGTCTCTCTTTTGACAAGCAGTTCTCCGATTTCCGTATTTTCGCACGCAGTACATTCACCTTTGCCCGTAACAAAATGATAGAAATAGATGAACCCGAAGTTCAATTCGCTAATCTATACCAAACAGGCCACCGGTATGGACAGCAATTTGGGTTAGTAGCCGAAAGATTGTACGAAGCATCCGATTTCGACGCCGATGGTAACCTATTGCAGCAACATACCGTTCCTACATTCTTTTCAGACCTTAAACCGGGTGATATAAAATATGTAGACATAAACGGAGATGGTTACATCAACGATAATGACAAAACAGCCATTGGATATACTGAATTACCCGAAATTGTCTATGGATTTTCAATCAATGCAGCCTATAAACATTTCGATTTGGGAATCCGTTTCCAGGGGGTGGCAAATACAACACGGATGATTAACGATGTAAATTTCTTACCTTTTGCCCGCACAGTTCAAAAAGGAAACCTATATGAAGAAGTCATTTTCGACAGATGGACTGAAGATAATCCGCGTCAGGATGTATTCTTCCCCCGCATGAGAGATTATAAAGACAGCCACAACTATGTAAATTCAACCTGGTGGCAAAAAACATGTCATTTCTCCGGATGAAAGATATCGAACTGGGATATTCATTACCCCAATCATTAATCCAGAAAAAAAGAATCAAAAAAGTACGTTTCTATGTCCTGGCAAACAATATTCTAACATTCAGCAAATTCAAACTATGGGATGTTGAACTGGGAACAAATAACGGAATGAAATATCCGGTAATGAAAAATATTAACGTTGGTCTGGAACTCACCTTTTAAATAATTAATCAATTATGAAAACTATAAAAAATCATATTAATAATTCCATTCTTATTAGGACTCGGTGCTTGTGAATATATAGAGGAGCCTACGGAAATGAGAGACCTTGAATATGTTTTTAATAATGGCCAGGAAACCCGTGGCTGGCTCGCCCGTTCGTATGCATTTATCCCGGACCCGTTTGTGGCCTGGACATCCAGCTGGAACCAGTATCATCCATACATAACGATGGCTGATGAGGCCGATATGGGAATCGACAGTGAAGCAGCAAAAGTGTATCGTATAAACCTGGGTGACTGGAATCCAAGCGAAGGTGGATTTGGTGAAAAATGGGACCCCTATTACAAACTAATACGGCATTTACATATATTCCTTGAAAATGTAAAAGTAGTTCCCAATCAGAATTATATAGATACCCAGGATAAAGTAGATGCAATGAAACTCGAAGCCCGTTTTCTTTTAGCCTATTTTCATGTATTGTTATTCGAACAATTCGGGCCAATCCCATTGGTCACAAATTCGGTAGATGTACAATCATCCGTCGAACAGTTGAAAATGGAACGTAATAGTGTTGACGAAGTGGTAGATTATCTTGACAAGGAATTATTGGACATTGCCAATGCTTTGCCAATCACCGAGCCTGATACGAAATGGGCAGGTCGTCCGGTAAAAGCTTCAGCCTTAGCTGTACGTGCCCGTCTATTATTGTATGCAGCCAGTCCTTTGTTCAATTCTCCTAACAATTACCAGGGATATGAGGAATTCGGTTCTTTGAGTAACCACGATGGTAAAAAACTATTTCCGCAAACATACGACGCCACGAAATGGAAACGGGCAGCCGATGCGGCAAAACTCATTATTGATATGCCCGGTTATGAATTACATAAAACAAGTAGTCCTACAGGGGACTCATTTGTAGATGCCTACAATTCGTACCGCGAGGTGTTCACCCTTCCCGGCAATTCCGAAATATTATTTGCCCGTACAGCTTGCGACTTCAATGAATATTTGCAGGGAATACAACCTCGCCAATGGCAGGCAGGAGGATTTATGGCCGTGACTCAAAAGTTAGTAGATGCTTTCTATATGAGCGATGGTAAAACAAAAGACGACAGCCCTTCATACCGCGAGTCCGGCATGACAACTGACCCTAACGACATTACTGTAAACAAAGTGGTTAGCGATATTGCAAAAATAGACAGAGTATACAACATGTATCAGCATCGCGAAGCCAGATTCTATGCATCTGTATTTTTCAACGGAAGAAAATGGGAAGCATCAAAAGCAGAAGTAAATGGTATAGTAGAACCTGTTGAATTCTTTTATGATGGAAAATCAGGGCGTCCCAATCACGATTCACCTAAAACCGGCTATACGAGCTACAAATATGTAGATACAGACGACTATAAATACAACAGTCGTCAAAAAACACCTGTATTGTTTCGTTTGGCCGAAGTCTATTTGAATTATGCTGAAGCGCTGGACAAATACAATCCGGGCCATTCTGGCATTCTCTACTATCTGAATCAGGTGAGGGAAAGGGCTGGCTTACCTAAATACGAAGACCTATACCCGGGAAAAACCTCGCAAGCTGATATTCATGATGCAATTATGCGTGAAAGACAAATAGAACTAAACTGGGAAGGTACCCGTTATTTTGACACACGACGCTATTTTATGGCCGAAAAAGAAGATGCAGGCGGCTTCTATGGAATGAATACAATGAAAACGCAAGCGGAGGAGACTCAATTCTACCAACGTACTGTTTTCGAAATACGTGTGTTCAAAAAATCTTTCTATCTGTTCCCCATTCCGCAATGGGAATTGAATAAGAATAATAAGGTGGTTCAAAACC
>JAJBTP010000374.1 GCA_020860805.1 Tannerellaceae bacterium
GGTATTTGTTGTGGTGGCAAGTGCCAATCCGGCATTAGGAGAATTATCAGGGAATACTTTATCTGATATGTATGATTTGATAAACTCTTATCAATTAAATAATACGAATTACCGTATTATACCTCCAGGATATATTCCAATGGCAGGTGAAGCATCGGTTACAGTAGGGGTGATGAACATGGAGTTCCGGTTACTATAGAAATTGACCGTGCCTTTTCTAAACTAAAACCATTAGAAACAGCGACTAATGTTGTTGTAAATATTCCTAATAGTGATTTAGGAAACATTTTCGGAACACCTGTAACCAGTGCGGATGTTACATTTGATTTGGTTGAATATTATGTTGTAAATGGTATCAGTAAATCCTATACATTACCTAAATACACTCCATCTACTGAAACTGATGAATGGAATGGCTGGGATTTGTGTAATTCCCTGAATAACTACTATAAATCTACTTATGTAAATAAAGAGCCTACTCAGGTTTATAGTGGAGCATCTAATGGCAATGTATGGATTAAAACAGAAGATAAACAAGAGATTTTTATACATGAAAATAGCCCAAAAGAAACAGTCGGTTCTATTACTGGCCTTGCCGGATATGATAGAAGAACTGTATGTGCTATGATACTTAAAGGTAAACTGACACATGGAACAGAAGGTGTAAAAAACCGTTACTGGCGCTTGAATATAGCTTCTGATTACGCCTATAAATTGTTCCGCAATGTGGAATATACCGTCACACTTGAAAGTGTTAGCGCAAAAGGATATGAAACTCCGGAAGAAGCTGAAGAAGACGAAGAAGAAGGTGAAGTGATACCTAAAGAAGGAACTTCAGTTTCAGCGAATATTAGTATCAGAGCCTGGAGAACTATCGGTTTAGGTCAAGGTGTTTAATCCTATAACCGGGTACGGGATTTTCTTTCGTACCCGGTTATTCATTTCCGGAAATAAATAACATGAAAATAACGAAACGATTACTATATCTGTTAATCGCTCCTCTGTTATGTAGTGGATGTATTGACGAAGATTTATCCGGATGTCCAGGTACGGTATATGTGGAATTTCAGTATAAAGGAAGTACAAAACAGTTTGATGAAGTAATAACAAATGATATCTTTTTTCATTTTTATCATAATGGTATAGCACAAGCTGCTGCTGTAATTCCTTTTGACGCAATAAAAGGAGGAAATCCCTATACATTCCGGAAACAATACATTGGTGAAACAGAGGTGATGGGATGGACAGTTCCTATAATGGAAACAGTCTCCGGAAAAATTCCTCAGGCAACTCTGGGTAAGAAAAAAGAGGAAGCAAAAATTGAACTGGAATTACTGCCTGGTATAGAATCTGAACTCTATAAGCCATTGGACTTTTTACATAGAGGGGCGTATGTATGGACAGAAAAAGACCTGACAGGTGATTCACGTGTTTCTGTATCAGTCTCTCCGGTAGTATGTAAATTGACAGTTCTGTTATATGATGAGGCTTCGCCTCTTCTGGAAGAAAAACCAGGCATAGAGATATCCGGTCTGCAGAAAGAACTTTCTTTGGATTTGCAGCCTTCGGGTGACGATGTTATTATATCAGGAGGTTCTAACCTGACACACGACGGAGATAAATGGGATACAGGATTCATTTTTCTACCCCCTTCACAATCCGGTAAAAACTTATCATTTAAGATAATACCACAGAATGCATCTCCGTTTATCATACATACTCAATACGAGTCGGTAGCAGAAGATGAACTACTACTTGAAATCAGAGGAAGAGATGTAATATTCAAAATAAACGGATGGAGAAGACTGAACGTTAGAGTTCAAGACTTATAATCTTAATTAAAGAAAAACAGATGAAAGATAAAATGGCTCTATTGTTAGTGTGTATTTGTATCTTCTCCGGCTGTTCGCGTGATGACGGACACGGAAATGGAGGCAATTACACCGGTGAGGAAACTGAGGTAGCTTTCCTGCCCCGGCCTAATGGGCTTCCCCTTTTGCCGATGGCATGATGGAGGTAGATAGTAAACTGGAGGAGATAGATATTCTGGTTTGTAAAAACGGCAAGTTTGAATACTATCGTCCTACATGGTTTTCCGGAGGAAAATACCGCACGACGCTCAAAGCCCGGCAAGGTGTTGATCTTCATTTTATAGCTAATAGCCGTAGCGTACTGGAGAATGCCAACCTTACCGAAGGAATGGATTGGGACGATATACGTCGCCAGTTAATTGACATGTATACAGACCGTTCTACAGGTGGTATCACTACCCTGCCCATGTGGGGTATAAAAGAAAGTGTAGATATAGAGGACGGAGTAACCAGGGATTTGGGTACGGTATGGTTGCTTCGCTCGGTTGCGGCAGTGGAAGTAGAGATAGGAGTAAATGAATCCATATTCAAACTGGCAGAAGTATCTCTTTATTATGCTCCTTCGGCAGGAATTATAGTACCTCTTGCGGCAAACTATAATACTCAAAATGATACCTATCTGGCAGAAATGCCTCAGGGTGCTACCTGTACGGAAAACTATTCGATAACCGATATAACCCAAAACAAAATGACGTCTGCACTTTACCTGTATGAAAATAAATATACAGGCATACTTACAACCAACGACCGCCGCAGCCGTGTGTTAATCGGTGGTTACTATAAATCTTCATCAAAAAAGACCTGGTATCCACTTGACTTTGTAGATGATAACGATGATTTTATGCAGATAGTGCGTAACCATAAATACCAGTTTGAAGTTACCTCTGTAGCCGGTGAAGGATATGACGATAAAGAGGAAGCCGCTAAAGCCCCGGGTGTAAATATCGATTACGGTATCTATGAATGGCGGTCTGAAAAAGACGAAGAAATAGCCATCCACGGACCTTGCTACCTATCCATAAACCGCAAAAGAGTAGAAGTAGGCCCTGCCGCAGGCGCTATGGCAAAGGTTTCACTAACAACCAACGTACCGGAAGACCTGATAAGCCTCCTGTTGGAAGATAAGAAAGCAACGGTATCCAACGAAACGGATATTTTCCTTGAGGTAGAAAGCGACCTGTTCCGTGTTGAGCTGGTAAGGGAAGAGGGGAAAATCTCCTTTCTGTCTGTTACGGCTTTGCAGAAATGGAAAGATGGAAATGAGGAGAAACTAATTCTGACAGCCGGCCAGATACAGTTTGAGATTCTAATCGTACAAACCGAAGGAACGGATAACAGTTGGCTGGTGGGAGGAGAAATAACGATAGATGACAGAGAATCGGATGATTAGGTGCCTGCCGCTTTAGTCAGAAGAGACGGAATCCATCTAAAGAAAAAGTGATAAAAGAAATAAACAGAAAAAATAATATAGTATGAAGAAACAGTATTTGACATCTATTTTAGTCTTCCTTTTAGGCCTGACAGGCTGTATGAGAGAAGACTGGGGTAACTCCGGTGGTCCAAATATACCGGAGCATGGTTTCATACTCAACTATTCGGTTGAATCAGTAGTAACCCGGGCAACAGAACCTGCAACAGAACAGGAAAATACAATAAACTCGATGTTTATCCTTTTCTTTGAACCAAGTGCGCAGGGTACAGGTAAATTCATAGACATCTACATTGTTCCGCTGGAAGAATCAGTGATTAACGGAGAGTTTTCATCTATTTCCATTGATTTTACGGATGATAAATATACTGCTTTGCAGACATCGGATGAATATAACATGCTGGTAGCTGCCAATACAGAAGACTATAGCCGTGCAGCCGATTTCAGCGGTGACCCAGATGATTTGGATTTACTGAGGGAATATTTTAACCAGGTATTGGATGGACGTACCGAAAACCAGGTACTTGAAAGCACATATTTAAGACTCGATAACGGTATTGTTTTTTGACCCCCAGCGTTTACCTATGAGTGGAAAAGCATCTAAAGGAATAGAAGATAAATATGTAGATGTAATCCTTACACGGTCGGTTTGCCGGATTGACGTTATTAATAAAGACCCGCAGTATGACCTTGTAAGTGCTTCTTTATGGAATGTATTCCCCCGTACAACCATCTGGGGTAGCCGCTTCCAGGCTTACGAAGATGAACCCCCACTGAATAACTATATCCCTACAACGATTGATAGTGGAGATGAAATCAAAAGCAGGCTATATGTATATGAAAATTATGTGGCTATGCCTGAACAGGATGATAAGCAAACGACTTGTGTGATTGTCGGATTAAAGAAGAAAAACGCTACGAAAACCGAATATTACCGGATTAATGTAAGTGTAGGTGATTTAGGCCAGCAGCTAAAACGTAACAACCTGTATAAGATTAATATCAATAGCGTTTTGGGAAATGGAAAAAGCACGGAAGAAGATGCTTACAAAGATAGTGAATTACATATCAGCAGTGATGTGAACGGCTGGAATGTAGATGAAAGCGGTATTATCCTCTTTGACGGCGATAATATCCTGGCACTCCCGTATTCGCAGGTCAATTTTACCCCGGCAGGAGGTGCTTTTAATTGTAATATCTTCACCCATGGAACAGGAACACTATCTATTACCAATGAGCTACTACCTGAAGGTATACGTGTAGAACTGGACGGCAGCATACTAACCATTACAGCTGATGGCAGTGAGGACGACCGGCAGGGCATGGTAGAAGTAAGTTTTGGTAATTTAGTCGCTACTATAACCATCAAACAACAGGGTGACAAGACGGAATACCTGGAAATTCAGCCGGAAAGATTAGCAGACTTTCCTCCTGTTCCGAAAGCCGAAGGTGGAGTTATTCAAACGGTAAGTGACAAAATAGAAGTAGATGCTTCGGGGCCGTGGGATGCCGTACTGGTGTGTAATGATCCCGGAACCTTTTCATTTGATAAAGGTGAAGGCGTGATTGAAACCGAACTAAGGAGTGAAGATGCTACAGACGGTGGTTTCTCTATCTATCTTCAAAGCGCCAATAGTGCGGATAGCCCCAAATATGGATTTGTAATGATAACCTTACGGAGCAATCCTAAAATCAGCCGGGTTATTCTCTTAACACAGGAAACTTCCGGAGGTATTAAACTATCAACACAGGCTGTCACCTTTAATCCGTTTGGTAACAATGTAGATAATACTTCTTCCCAGAGTTATACAATTGATGTGACGGATAAAAACGATGTGCCATTGGACATGGCCTTATGGGATATAAAACCTATGTCATCTGGTTATAGCAACTTTTTGAAGGAACCTGTTAAGAGCGGAACCACACTGGTTATAGAAACTAAAGGTGAGAATATAGCCACCACTGACCAGCAGGCTGTCTTTAGAATATATCCGGATGGTAATGAAGCTAACTTTGTAGAACTTACAGTAACCCAGGAACATCATATCCTGCAATTCAATCCTTCAGGTAATTTTGGTGTTGTGGCCGCTGCCGGAGGCCGGACACAACGAGTGATTGTCACCTCCAGCAGCCAGTGGGAGGCTACCGTTACCGGTGCTGGAAATGATGGCATTTATTTCTATCAGGAGATAGGTTCGGCAAAACCTACAACGATTGAAGGGGATTCTGGCGATGAGTTTAGTATTGTATTCCCTCCGGCAACCTAGATTGGTGTGACTCCAACAGCTACTGTTACCATTTCTATTAAGGGTAGCCAGGTAAACCGTAAATTAACCTTTACACAAAAAGCAATGGAAACCAAATCCCTTCATTTTGTGGGTTTTGGAACGGCTGGGAATATTACTTACATAAATAATAACTATCATGACCAATATGTAAGGCAAATAAGTACTAATATGCGGAATCCGGCTCTGTTTGGTTCTGGTGGTACAGTGCCTTTCCCGGGATACACATTTACCAATCAGGGAGTATCCAACAGGACCATTCCCGGAGATGCAGATATTTACCAGAGTTCTTCTTCAGAAGTAACTGCTACACAAGCGCAGAGTATAAAAGAATGGTTAATGAGATCTGATAAACATATTTATCTCTTTACTACTATGGATAAAAAAGTTACTTCCAATTCTTTAACAGAGCTTACAAAGACAGGTGTATTACCGGCAGGATACGTAGTAGGATTCACTAATTTACATGCTCCCAGTAGGAGACTATTAAATCAATCTTCGGAATTGACTTCGACTAAATTGTATAATTATCTGGTAAAAGACGGACCCTTTACAGAGGGAATAGCGCCTATTGAACCAGAGAAAATAGAACTTTGTGCGAATACCAGTTTTAACCTGTATCTTTCAGAGTGGCCTGAAACCTTTATCCCTATCATTATGAGTCTACCGAGTGTTGGAGGAATAACCGGCTGTAGCTTTGGGATTGACCCGACTCATCGCATTATCTTCCTGGGGGACCCTCAGGTGTTTGGTAATTATGGAGCTTCCAGTGTAAACTACTCCGGCAGTGAACAGGCTCCTCATAATATGAAGTTACTCAATAATATAATTGCCTGGATGACCAATGCAGCCTTATATGGAGATGACTTCATCGACCCATTTAAGATAGGTAATAATGAATGATCATTTTGGCTTATTATAAGAAGGTGTCCCAAAAGTGGATACCTTCTTTTAAAAAAGCAAGAGGCTGGACCCCTTGGGTGCAGCCTCTTTTTATATAAGCCTGAAAGTTGTTTTTATTTTTTTTCAGGACAGCTACATCTGGGTTTCAATTGTTTAAAGAAATCGTTTCCTTTATTATCAACCAGGATGAATGCAGGGAAATCAACCACTTCAATTTTCCAGATAGCTTCCATTCCCAGTTCAGGATATTCCAGACATTCTACTTTTTTGATGCTTTCCTGTGCAAGAATAGCAGCGGGTCCACCGATACTACCCAAATAGAAACCGCCGTATTTTTTACAGGCATCTGTTACCTGCTGACTACGGTTTCCTTTCGCAATCATAATCATACTTCCGCCATTTGACTGGAATAAATCAACATACGAGTCCATACGGCCGGCAGTGGTTGGGCCAAATGAACCGGAAGCCATACCTGAAGGCGTTTTTGCCGGACCAGCATAATAAATAGGATGATCTTTGATATATTGGGGTAAACCTTCACCGGAATCAATACGTTCTTTTAATTTTGCATGGGCAATGTCACGGCCCACTACAATTGTTCCGGTTAACGAAAGGCGGGTTGCTGCAGGATATTTATCTAATTCTTTCAGAATATTAGCCATCGGTTGGTTCAGGTTTATTTTTACAGCTTCCCCTTCACCGGCATTCCGTAATTGTTCCGGAATCAGACGGGCTGGATTTGTTTCCAGTTTTTCAATCCATATACCCTCTTTATTGATTTTAGCTTTGATATTACGGTCTGCCGAACAGGATGCTCCCATACCTACCGGGCAGGATGCACCATGGCGAGGCAGACGGATGATACGGATATCATGAGCAAAGTATTTACCTCCGAATTGTGCTCCTAAACCGATATTATAAGCTTCCTGTAATACTTGCTTTTCAAGTTCAATATCCCGGAAAGCCTGTCCGCCTTCATTTCCTTCAGTAGGCAGATTGTCATAATATTTAGCAGAAGCTAATTTTACTGTTTTCAGATTGACTTCAGCAGAAGTTCCTCCGATAACAAATGCGATGTGATAAGGGGGACAGGCTGCAGTTCCCAGCGATTTCATTTTTTCAACCAGGAAAGGAATTAATTTTTCAGGTGTTAAAAGGGCTTTGGTTTCCTGATAAAGATAAGTTTTATTGGCAGAACCACCTCCTTTAGCGATACAAAGAAATTTGTATTCATTTCCCTGTACAGCATATAAATCAATCTGAGCAGGAAGGTTACAACCTGTATTCTTCTCATCGTACATGTTTAACGGAACATTCTGGGAATAGCGTAGATTCTCTTCTGTATAAGTTTTATATACACCTAATGACAACGCTTCTTCGTCATTACCTTCTGTCCAGACCTGTTGGCCTTTTTTACCCATAATAATAGCTGTACCTGTATCCTGGCAGAATGGAAGTTGTCCTTTTGCAGAAACTTCTGCGTTCCGGAGGAAAGTGAGAGCAACATATTTGTCGTTGTCACTCGCTTCCGGGTCAGACAAAATTTTCGCTACCTGTTCCTGATGTTCTTTACGAAGATAAAACGCTACATCGTGAAAGGCCGCATTGGCTAATTTCGTAAGTCCTTCTGCTTCTACTTTGATAACTTCTTTTCCTTCGAATGCAGAAACCGACACATGATCTTTTGTAAGCAAATAATACTCAGTTGTATCCGGTCCCATAGGAAATGGCGCCTGATACTTGAAAGGAGGTGTTGCCATATTGTAATAGTTTTGTGTAATATTGGTTTGTTAATCAAGTCACAAATGTAC
>JAJBTP010000609.1 GCA_020860805.1 Tannerellaceae bacterium
ATAACAGATGCGGTAACTGATTATCTGGGAAACGAGGTACAAATTGCAACCCTGGTGAGGGATGATATATATCCTCATACTACTCATTATTATTTTGATGTCTCTGATTTTATACAACAGGAACTCGGAGCTATCGGACGTTATAAGCATGGTTTACAACTTGTATTCAATAGTTCAACTTACACTAACACGTTTAAAAATTTGACATTTGGAGACCAGAATTCAGATTATCCGCTGACCCTCCAGGTAATATATAAAATATATGAAAGCTACTAAATATATACTTTTATCTTTTATCTTTTTACCCGTTTTACTAAAGTCACAAAATAACCTGACTTCTTCTCCTTACTCTATGTACGGTGTGGGAGAGATTATCAGTGGTCTGTACGGACAAAATTCAGCGATGGGTGGGGTGGCTTATGGCATGAATAATCCGGGCTTAATTAATGTAGATAATCCGGCCGGATTAACAGGGATGGATTTCATGAAGATATATGCGGAAACTTCTGTTTTCCTTAAAAATAGCTGGTATAGTTCAGGGGGAGATAGTCATAAAGCATTGACGGGCAACCTTTCTTCTTTTTTGTTGGGTACACGTTTAGCCAAACGTTGGTATGCAGCAGCCGGATTAGCTCCTTATACCGGAGTCGGGTATTATTTTAAATCTACAGAACCTCTGGAAGGTACAACAAATAGTTATATAACCAGTACTTATCAGGGAGACGGGGGATTATCTAAATTCTTTCTGTCGAATGGCGTTCGCTTACCTGCAAATTTTTCTTTAGGGATGAATTTTAATTATTATATGGGTACTATTTCAACTTCTGAAACTCAGTCTGGTGCTGCCTTATCGGAAACTTTCCAGGCGAGTTTCTTTCATGTTGATTTTGGTTTACAATATAGTCGTCGTTTGGGAAAACAGACCCACTTATCGGTAGGGGCAGTATATGGATATAAACAGGAATATAAGCTGAAAGCTTCCCGTACTGTATCGGGAACTCTTATTTCCAATGAGTATGATGTTAAGAATATTACACAGTATTTGCCTGAATTTTATGGAGTAGGCGGTATGTTAGAGTACAAAAAGATGGTATATGCTGCTGATTATACTTTCCGGAAATATAGCGTGGTTTCATCCGGAGTTAGCCGCATTCGTTATCAGGATGTCCATGAATTACGAACCGGTGTGTGTTATAATCCGGGCGGACGCTCTTTTGAGGGGTACTGGTCGAAGGTTGCCTATAAAGCGGGACTTAATTTTTCTACTCCTTATTATACCATTAACGGCAAGTCCGGTTTGAATTGGCGTGCAAGTGCTGGTATGGCTTTACCTATGTTTAATGGTGTACTGAATACTGCTTTTTTCTATGAAAACCAGGAAATATATGGTAAGTTCAAACAACAGGCTGCCGGAGTAACTGTATCTTTTACTCTGAATGAAAGTATGTTCCGTGTAAAACTATAATCCTTGTTTCTTAGTCTGTTTCTCATAACACATGCGTGTGGCCAGAATGTGTTCACAAGGTCCTTTCCGGAGTTGATTGGTTCTGAATGAACTACATTCGCAGGAGGCTTTTACCAGACGGTGGTCTGCATCAATGATGGCTAACGTCATAACACTGCTACCATATGAAGTTGTAACCTTTCCGGTAAGATGTAATTTATCGTTTTTTATTTCTTTTCTTATTTGTACTTTATCCTGTGTGATTAACTCATTTGCCTGGCCTTCTACTTCACTACTGAAACGCAACATCTGCATATCTAGAGGTTCCCGGCTTAATTCACGAATCCGGTAAACACCTTTTTCCAGATCATAGATTACTTTACCGGCCTGTGTAAAAGAAGTTAAAGCTGAGGAAACAAGATGAGGTTCCAGTTCAAGTCTGGCAGCTAACCCTCCGGAAGATTCAAACCATTTTTCTTTTAGTGCATCAAATATCTTTTCCTGCAGATAATTTTCCACTAACCCCCGGGGTGCCATCAAATCAAATTGTCCGGCCCGGCTCCAATCATTGCTTGTCCACCCGGATAATCCAAGTGTAAAAGTCATATCCTGCATTTCAGCCAGAAAGAAGGAAGGTAAGCCATCTCCCAGCAGAACAACTTTAAAGTTATGACTTACCGGAATTAACCGTTCCAGTATCATGAGCCGCCTTCTTCCCCAGATGCGCACCGTATCTTTTTGCTTTCCTTTATAAATTGATCGATGACAGCTTATTTCTTTATACCATGGTTCAAAGATTATCCGGATGGGTTTATCCGGTTCTAAGATAAAACGGATGGCACGTGGCCCTTCTTTTTCCTTAAACCTACGTAGAAACTGGCATATACTAAAGATATCCATTGGATGTAGATCAAAACTAACAGCTGGTAAAGTCATCGCAGAACTTACCTGTAAAAATCCCCGGACCCAGAAGTCCGGTAAATCTATTTTTACCTCTTTATAAACTTCTTCATGGGTCGTTTTCGTCTCGAAGCCAGATGGGTCAATTATTAATTCAGTTTCTTTGTAACTACGGATTTTTTGAAATTCGCCGTATAAGGCTGCGGAGTAATCAATATTAGTCGTACCACAACTGAACTCTCCTATGTCAGTAAAAACATTGTAATTACAACTTAATTTACCATAGGAAGATTCATCCTGGCTAAAACATTCAAAGAAAAGTTCGTCCGGGTGAACCGTAATAACCGGGTCGAGAACGTACCAGGCATCCCGGTCTTTTGGTAGAGATAGTTGAAATATTTTTTCTGTGCTTTATTAAAGGGAGCTAAAACTTTCTCTTTTTCCTGCTGGATGTCTGCCAGCTCTTTTCTTAACTGCTCTATTTTTACCCGTATCTGGTCTATCTGATAGGTTTCTATGTATTCGGCCAGCCAAAGCTGTTCTTGTTCTGTAGCCCATTCTTTGTAGGCTGTTTTATCTTGCGGTTTAAAACGCAAATCAGATACCACTACGTCGTGTAGGGCTGAAATCGCTTCCCGGAAAGCTACCTTTTTATGTAGCTTGCCACTGAAAAAAGTAGGAGTACGTAGTAAGTCCGGTACAAAATTCATTTTTGTATCCTGTGATGAGTTACTAACAGTAGTCGTGCCGGAATATTTATAGTCGAATAACATACGGTTTAATTTTTGATGGTTAAATGCATATCCAGATGGGGACACAATTCTTTCATCTCTTTCAGGATATGAATCGCTTTTTCTTTATCCTGTACGGTGGATTGGGCTGAAATATCATCCAGTAAAGGAACAATCACTTCTGCAATTGTTGGATCCTTTAATCCTTCAGCATGCAAAAATTTAAAGATTCGGTCTTTTGCTACCCGGGCTTTGTTAACCTGGGTGAGTATAGAACGGAAATAGAATCCTAAATCCTGTATGATCTCTTTTTTCCCGGAAGCATATAATTCCAGATATCCGGATATGAAAGACTGTACCTGTATACCGGGATGCTCACTTAATTTAGCTAAAAGAACAGGTGCCAGCTCCGGTTTAAAATAATGGCTGATCAATTCTTTGCCGAAACTTTCTACATCAGGACGGACAGAGTCAACGATAGATATCAGTGTATCTATATCCCAATCTGTTTCTGTGAAGGATGTTTTGAAGAAGTGGAAAGCAAAGGTACGGGTATCTTCCCAGGGAGAATCCAATAATCCCAATGCTTTTCTTTTTTCCTGGCGTATCCGGCTGGTGTTTTGTTTATAGTAATTCCAGCACCATTGCCTTACAACCAGTAGCTCATGTTTACCAAAGGATATGATTTGTCCGAGTGTAAAATCATCCGGACGGTTATAGGCAGTTAATACTTCGTAACCTGTTAGTTGACTTTCCCTGTATTGGGCATGTACCAGTTTGGTGATATCTTTGGGAGTCAGTGCGGTATTCCAGCTACTTTTCATTTCCCGGATAAAAAAGTCTTTTAGCAGAAGATGAGATCCTTCAAATTTTTCTTTTCGGATTAATCCATATAGTAATTGTCGGGTAACTGTATTTTTTAAGGAGTTATTATATCCCATTACTCTGCGTAACTTTCCTACTATATGGGTTAATACATCTTCAAAAGGATTATCTAACAGGTTGATTAGAAATTCTGTTTTACTGGTAAGAATGTGTTCGGGATACCGGTCGAATAACTGAATACCGTTTTCCCGCACGTTGTCCATCGGGTTACGCAGGAATAGATTAACCAGAGAAACCGGAATATCGGAGGCACTGATTCGTGTGGCTTTTTCAACCGTGATATGACTGGCCAGTAAAATATTACTAACTAAAGGTGAAACAATTAATTGTTCAACAATATCCCAACTGATTTTATTTAACTGAGTGCCTATCACAGCTGTAAGCCGTTTGATGGCAGTCTGGGCCAACTGGTTATTTTCAGGGCTATCCTGCAACTGTAAAAGTCCGGTAACGACTTTTCCTAATAATGCTTCTTCTCTTTCCTGTGTGAAGCGTGTGTTTTGTAATAATTCTTTTATCCATTTATCATTATCCGGATGATTGTTATATATAAGGGAAGTAAGAAAGTTTATATCTTCCGTGTACCATCCAGGGTTAGCGTTTATTTGTTCACGGGCCCATTGACGTGCGCCGGCTGCCTGACAATTCAGGGTTTCGCATACAAAGTCTTTATCTTTACTTAATGTGATGCTTCTTTGCATAAGGATTTCAAACCCTAATTTATGTGGAGTCTCAAAGTCGCTGTTTAACAGAAGTAGTATTTCTTTTTCCCGGAAGCGTTCCTGTATGTTTTGAAACTCTGCATGATTTTTCAGATTTCTATACGTAAACTCATGAATCAGTTTCATTTTTGCCTGTATAAGAAGCTGTATATAGGCCTCGGGCATGCTATCCCAGTATTCCGGATAAATTTCATAACGTGGAATTCTTATCTCTTCCGGTTGGTCAGCACTCTCTACTGAATGAGTCTGTTGTAAAAAAACGGGTTCATCTTTAATTCCGAACAACCGTTTTATGAGTCTTCCCCAAAAGGATTCTTTGTTACCATTTGTTCCGGTTTTATCGTGTCCGGATATAATTAAGGCTGGATTATAGTAATAGTTTGAACTAAATACAACCCGGACATGGGTATAATATTTCAGATGATCCGTTAGTTTTCTGTCCGGATCATTTCCGAAAAGAATGTTTGAAAGTAACAGACAGTCATAACATTCCGGATAATTAATTACTCTGAATGCATATTTTTTTCTCAGATAGTTCCAGTTACCATATGCACTTTCCGGTTTCTGTACCGGAGCAGAATAGTCGGCTTCTTTATATTGAGTGAGTATGGATAGAGCCAATTTAAGATATTCTTTAGCACCTTCTTTCTCCGCTGTTTTCCGGAGATAGTTCAAGATATTTTTCTGGAAATATCTTTTGGTGTCTATCGAGAATGCAAATTCATCCATTCCTTTTTCCTGTTTATCCGAATCCATATCAATTACTTCTGCGGGGCCTTGTTCAAAGTGGTAAGAAAGAACGGCTAACGTATACAGATCTTTCCGCAGAGAGGCTAATTTATAGATAGAACGTAATGACCGGAAGAAAGGGGCTTCCAAAGGTAACTTTTGGAGTATTTTTGATACTACCGGAATTAGTGCAGGCTTTACTCTACTTATCAGGTAGAGAGGTGTAAGAAAATCTACATATCCTTTTTGTATCATTTCTTCTATATGAACAGATAGACTTTCTGTGTTTTCTTTTTGAATATCCTGCTGTATAATTGCCGGTAATTTATCCAATAGTTGACGGAAAACAGCCTGTAATTCTTCTCCCCGGAGAATAGTCAGTAACCCTTCGTAGGCAATGTGCCTTATATGGGCTTTCCCTTTTGATTGATTGGCAAAAGCTGTAAATACCGGTTCTGCAGATTCTACTCTAAAGACTGTTAGTGTGTAAAGCGCTGCATATTTCTGGAAATCATCCCCTTTTCCTGCCAGTTTGATGATGAAAGGAATGGCTTCCCGGATATTAAGCTCCATGGCTTTCCAGATAACCCGGCTTGTTTTCCATTCAGTTTTAAAACTGTTTTTTCCTTCTACAGAATCCTGTAGCCGTTGTAATATGACACCTGGTTGTGAATCCGGATTGATAGCAGCTAAAGAGGGTAGTTCAATAAACGTCTCGATTTCCGTTTGGTAGCCTTTTCGTCTTTTCTCATTTTCCAAATCAGAAAATATTTTTTCACCTTCTTCACGATTGACGGCAGCTACCGTTTTTGTTCCTTCTTTTAATGTTGTGCCTCTCCGTCCATACCGGAAATTGACCAGGTATTCATTTTCTCCTAACTGGCAAAGGTCGATTTCATATACTTTATCGGAAGTATCTTCTTTGAAATATAATTTGCTTTGTTGTATTAGTTTCATCAAATAAGAGTTTAAAGATTAAGAGAAAATATTCCACCAGTCTTCATTCTTAGGCTCTTCAGGGGAGGCAGGCTGTTGTGTATTTTTTATTTCCTCTATTTTTTTGGCGATGTTGTAATGGACTCCGGTTGTATGGAGTTACCGGTTTCTTCTGTTGGATATCCGTGTTTGTAGACGATCTTTAATAATTGTTCTTCAAACTTTTTACCTTTCTCCGGATTAACCATTTTAACAAAATTAATATATCCTTCTATAGTACGGGGAAGATATACCGAATTACCCCATTTCTGATCTTTCCAACCGTTTGCTTCAATATTATGTAATAAAGCACGGAATTTCCGCAATTCATTTCGTTGAATGTTTTGTTTCTCGTTGACCACGATACCTGTTACTTTCTGTAATCCCCCTTTCCGCATTATCTGCGTTTTATCCGGATGAAGGGTAAAACCTTCGGAGTGGATAATATCTTTCAGAAAATAAAGAAATTTAGCTATATGTTTTTCGTTATCCCGGCTGGTAGAGAAAGTTAAATCATCTGCGTAACGGGTATAAGTGAAATTATATTTTTTCGCCAGGCCTTTGATTCTTCTATCCAGATTATAAGCAATCAGGTTGCTGATAGCGGGACTTGCCGGTGAGCCTTGAGGAAGAAAGCGACGGTTTGTTTGTACATAATAAGTGACTCCATCCATTTCAACCGTATCGGTTTCTGCCTGTGTGCAAATCAAAGCAAACAAAATGGCATATTGTTCCGAGTATCCTAATTTCCGGAACAATCCTTTGACATGTTTGTAAGATATAGATGGAAAAAAATCTTTCAAATCTATATTGATCACAATGTCCTGTTGAAGATGAGGCTGCGCATTTGTCAGAATAGAATGTTTCTTAATAAAGCCATGAATATTTTCTTCAACAGGGAGTGGGTTTAAGATTGTTTCCAATACCCATAGTTGTAACTGTTTTAATTTCTTTTTAGGTGCGGAGATAATGCGTTTTCCACCTGTTTTTTAGGTATTTCGAATGTATAGTAGTGACTGGTGCGTGCCACTTTCCGGTTGTATAACAGATAACGTAATGAATTGAGGTCATGTCCCATTTGGCCGGCCAGTTCTTTCAGGGATACAAATACAGGCAGATTGTATTTCCGTAACATATCTGTATTGGTTTCCGTATTATTTAATCCTTTGGAGACGCCTTCACCCAAATAAAGAATTTCTTCCAGTTGCGATAGTTTCCAACGGGCCGCTTTATCCAGTCTTTTCTGTTTATTTTTTTTGTTTGGTGGCTTCCCTTTCAGCTTTAGCTTTTTTCATGCGTTCTTTATGCATTTCTACTAATAGCTTTTCCGGGTTGTTGTATTTATTTTCTTTTGCCAGAAGCTCACCTAATTCCTGACGGATTCTTTTTTCTTTTTGAATTAATATTTCAGAGGGAGTAGGTTTGCCTGAATTATCCCAGAAACCTAACCGCTTCATCTCTTCGAGAATATAACTTTCTTTACCGGTAGTTCTGATTCTGTCGTAAATTTCCTGTCTACTTAATCTTTCTGTCATGTTTTCCACGATTTAAAATAAAAAAGCCCTGATTCTTTCAACAGGGCTTTGGTTTGGGACCTTCGTATTTTCCAGGGACTATATCAATCAACTCCAGAGAACTAATACCATACGCTATGGTAAACTCGTGGAGTTTGAACCGATACCATAGCGTATGGTATTAGTTCTCCCCATAAAGATTGCAGGTAGTGCTGTTAATGAACTATTTGCACACCGATGACGAAACATCATCTTTTTCTAAAAAGAAAAGCAAGGTATTTCCAAACTTTAAGACAAAGTTAAAATAAAAATTGTCTTTTCAAAAAAAGAAGGTATTCTTATTCCTTTTGCAACAATTATAATAGGAATTAAAGTGAGTGATAAAAT
>JAJBTP010000349.1 GCA_020860805.1 Tannerellaceae bacterium
AGTTATTATTCATGACTCCTAACGTGCGTAGTAAGTGATAACTACGGGTATTATTTATTATCTTTGCCGGCTAAATGCGTTAAGATATGATTTCGGTTGAAGGATTAACAGTTGAATTCGGAGGGTTTACCCTTTTTGATGGTTTATCATTTGTGGTAAATAAGAAAGACCGTATTGCCCTGGTAGGGAAAAATGGTGCGGGTAAATCCACCCTGTTGAAGATTTTCGCAGGTTTACAGTCTCCGGTTTCCGGTGTGGTATCTGTTCCCAAAGATATAACGATAGGGTATTTGCCTCAGCATATGCAACTGGCAGATAGCCGGACCGTACGCCAGGAAGCAGAGCGGGCGTTTGAACATATTCATGTACTGGAACAGGAAATCGAAAAATTAAACCTTCAGTTAGCGGAACGTACCGATTATGAATCGGATTCTTATCAGCAATTGATTGATAAAGTAACGCATAAAGCAGAACTTTTTCAGATGATGGGAGGGAACAACTATCATGCTGAACTGGAACGTACCCTGATGGGGCTGGGTTTCACACGGGAGGATTTTTCCCGTCCGACGTCCGAATTCAGTGGTGGCTGGCGTATGCGTATCGAATTGGCAAAACTGTTGCTGCGCCGTCCGGATGTTTTGTTGCTGGACGAGCCTACCAACCATCTGGATATTGAATCGATTCAGTGGCTGGAACATTTTATTGCTACCCGTGCCAATGCTGTGATTCTGGTGTCGCATGACCGGGCTTTTATTGATAATACTACTTCCCGTACCCTTGAACTGGAGTTAGGAAAGATATATGATTATAAAGTAAAGTATTCGGATTATGTGGTACTGCGTGAAGAACGCCGCGAACAACAGTTACGTGCCTACGAAAATCAACAGAAAAAGCTGGCCGATACGGAAGCCTTTATTGAACGTTTCCGTTACGAGGCAACCAAATCCGTACAGGTGCAGTCACGCATCAAACAGTTGGAAAAGGTAGACCGGATTGAAGTGGACGATATGGATACTTCCCGGTTGAGCCTGAAGTTTCCTCCGGCACCCCGGTCGGGTTCTTATCCGGTTATTATTGAAAATGTTTCCAAGCAATACGGGGAGCATCTTGTTTTTGCAGGAGTAACTTTTACCATTAACCGGGGTGATAAAGTGGCTTTTGTCGGAAAGAATGGAGAAGGGAAATCTACCCTGGTCAAGTGTATCATGGATGAAATAACCTATGATGGTAAACTGGAACTGGGGTACAATGTAAAAATCGGCTATTTTGCCCAGAACCAGGCACAACTATTGGATGAAAGCCTGACGGTTTTTGATACCATTGATTATGTGGCACAGGGAGATATACGTACGAAGATACGGGATATTTTAGGCGCGTTTATGTTTGGTGGTGAAGCTTCGGATAAGAAGGTGAAAGTCCTTTCCGGAGGTGAACGTAGCCGTCTGGCTATGATCCGGTTGTTGCTTGAGCCTGTGAACCTGTTGATTCTGGATGAACCTACCAATCACCTGGATATGCGCTCAAAAGATGTATTGAAAGAGGCATTAAAAGAATTTGACGGAACGGTCATTGTAGTATCCCACGACCGTGAATTCCTGGATGGTTTGGTAGATAAGGTCTATGAGTTTGGCAATAAAAAAGTAGTGGAACATCTGGGCGGTATTTATGATTTTCTTGAAAAGAAGAAAATGCAGAACCTGCAGGAATTGGAGCGTTCCACCCAACAGGCCATAAAAGATAGGGAAGAACCCGTCACTTCTCAGAATAAACTCTCTTATGAAGCCCGGAAGGAACAAAATAAAATTATCCGCAGGATAGAGAAAAATATTAGCGAAACAGAGGAACAAATTACCAAACTGGAACAGGAGATTGCAGTACTGGAAACCCAACTCGCAACCCCTGAAGGGGCTGCGGATGGGGTATTATATACTTCCTATTCCGGATTAAAAGAGAAACTATCCGAAACCATGGATCGCTGGACGGAACTAGCCATTGAACTGGAAGAAGTTTCTCCGGATTAATTGCCGGAAATCGTTTAAAAGGCCATGATATAACGTGTCCGGGAAGGAGCAGATTTGAAAATGTAATCCCATTCATACCTGTAATTCCAGGAGTATGCATCGCTATTTGTGTATTCAGTGGAAGACCAATAATAAGCATTTGGGTTTAATGGGTCTCCTCCGATAGCTGTTAACTTCGTATTTAAAGCGTCTATCCCATAATTGTTCATTACGCGTCCGATTGTTAATGCTTCCTGTAAGGCTGGAATATACCAGATGTGTGTCTTGGTTTCATCGCTGTAATCTTCAGCCGGATCATTTAACGCATGTACCTGGCTAAAAACAGGATAGTCCGGCCAATTCCCCTGGTCATGAATTGCTTTCATATTCTTTCGCCCATTATCCCGGTCTGTTGCATTATCTACATTCTGAACGGTTGACCATGCGAGCTGTAGTTCGTTCAATCCTAATACTTTACCGTGGTGAGAATCCGTAGGGTCTAACCAAACAATAATCCCCTGTATACGCCCCACTTCAGCCGGATCATTTATATTCACATCCGGATCAGGATAATAATCACCTATTTTATAGGATCCAACCTTCGCTTCGGTAGGGGGAGGCTGTGACCAATCTATAATATCACCCTGGGATCCCTGAATTCCTGTTTTGCTTACTGTAATCGTATAGGAATAATGATTACCCGCTATAAATTGAGTTGATGAGGGCAACTTCCATTCATATGTATTATTTAGCTCATTGGGAAGGGTGATAGTTAATATGCTATTTTCCACCTTCTGGGGAATTACGATAAGATAAGAGTTTTTCGGGTGAACCTCTATTTCTCCCGGTGAGACTAAATTAGATACCTGGCCGTCTGACAGAGTTAAATCTGCTTTCCGGTAAAGATTACTAACCTTTATCTTTGCGTCCGTCAGCTCCGGTGTACCTTCACCCTCCTTCAGATTAAATGTCACTTTAGTCAATACATGCCTGAATTCTAAAATTACTGAATCACTGTATTGATTATACCCTTTCGCATTATCACTATATACAATATCGATATATTTCGGATACTCCTGGTATTCACTGCTTACATCTACCGGAATAAATATGATCGGTTATGTTTCTGTTAAACGGATAATAAGATATAAAATCTACCAGCTGCCCATCCACCGGATAATAGATCGGTATCATGTCCGGGAAAAAACACTTATATGAAACTTGAAAATATTGGCGAAACTTCATATTGTCGGCATCTTCAACAATAAATTCAATTCCCTTTTCGGCTTCCATCATAAAGATGCCTACACTGTCATATTGCGACCACTGAGTGCCGTCCTCGGAGACTCTGGTAGAGGCAAGGGACGCCATACCGAATTCTACAGCAACACGTTTATGGGCTGCATTACTGATATCTGTCTCGTTGCATCCCACCAGCAGGCTGAACGTAACAATGAAAATGAATAAATATGCAGTCTGTCTCATAAGTATCTGCTATCTTGCTTCACCGGTACCACCGTTAATAGGATTCCATGGTTCAATGATTCCGATAACCAGTACTCTGCTTTTCAGTAGTTTCACATCAAATGTATATTTGTTTCCTTTATCGAAATTACTGATATTGGAAGTATTGTCATTAATCCTCCATTTGTAAGTATTTTCTCCGATCGTAAATTCTACTATATGGGAAGCATCCAGAGAAACCGGCAACAGGACTGCCTCATATGTATAGTCAGAAGGCTGTTTATACGGAGTTAGATTTTTCTTATTGCCTTCATTTTTTAACTCCTTTGTATAGATATTAAATTCCGCTGTTGTATTCATCTCCTTAATGACAACCGACAGTCCGTCCAGCTGGAAAACTCCATCGCCTGCCGTAACATTGATAACCATTTTCGCTAATTGGTGTGAAAAGTCAAGATCTACAGTACCGGTATACTCTTTGTCATATCCAATCCCATTGTTATCAGCTGTTGCTACCATCAAATCAATTTTGCTCTGGTTACTCTGATTGGACAGGTCTACCGGATATACATAATCACTTACCGTAGTGGTATGGGAATGGTAAGCAATGAAGTCTACTTTTGTAGTCTCATCCACCGGATAGAAAATCGGGTCCTCCGATTCAAACTCTGCTGATGTGCCTTGAGACTTTGTGGTGTATAATACATTGTCAGCACTTTCAGTTATATCTGATGTTCCCCGGGTAACCATATAAATACCAATCTCTTCGGTACCCTCCCACTGGTCACCATTGATACCTCCTACTTTGGTCGTTTCGATACCTGATGAAAATTTTACCATTCCATTATTGAGCGCTGGTGTTTGGTTGTCATCTTTATTGCATGCTATAAATAAAAATGTACTAATAGTTACTACTGATAAAAATTTTGTTCTCATACTATTCTTTTTATAATTCAGATTTCTGTTTATTAATTCTATTGTTTGATTTTGTTGTATTTTACACCTCCCTGCTTTCGTCTCAGGCTAAAAGGCTAAGACGCAACGCGCCCGGTAGCCTGTGTCCGTCTTGACCATGCTGTCCGTCGTACTGCCACTGGACATCCACCAGTTGTACGCAGTGGTATTATCGTTGCCCGTGGAGGTCCAGTACCAGAATCCATTCATAATTCCGGTCCCTCCGGCGGCTGTTAACCAGTTATTAAAAACCGATAGATTCGATTGAAAAACGTTATTTAAAATAAGGCCTTCATTCAGTGCAGGCAGATACCAGACTCCGGCTGGATTTTGACCGGTGTACCCTTCATTCCCTGCGTTTTTCGCATGCACCCATGCAAATACCGGGAAGTTTGCCCAGTTCATGTTCTCTGAATTCGTCTGAATATAGTCTGCCACCGCACTCATATTTTTGAACCCATTGTCCGGATCTGCCGCATCCACATCACTATAATGATCCGACCAGGCTCCCTGAAATTCATCAAGACTGACTACTTTCCCATTTTTCCCATTATTACTCACCTCATAAACAATACCCATTACCGGGCCTACATGAGGGTATATATCCCCAATTGCATACACATGGTCCGGATCAACGCCATACCCCAATGTCAGCTTATATCTATAAGCATTCCCTGCTCTCCATAACGTATCACCCAGATTATATTCCATAGCAATTTCCCTTCCGGGAGTCGTTTGACTAAAAAGGAATTTTGTATTCTGTTGTTTTTGACCAGGTACGATGGCACGGTAGAGATAACGATCACCGGCTTTATGCATTAAAATAGTCTCCCCTGATCCCTCTCCATCTTCAACTGTCCCGTTTAAATTAATTCGTACCTCTTTCTTGATATTACTAAATGACACTTCAAAATCATTCTCAAAATGCGGCATATTAACTTCTCTTGATACCTCTACCTGTATAAGTGCCAATTGATGCACAAAATTCAATCGTACGGGATCATCCCTTTTTTCTATTGGACCTGTTCTCGCTAATAAAAAATCGCTTTTATTATACCGGGTTGATTCCTGGTCATTTGCTACTGTAAAAATGTAGGAGGTGGGGTTGTCCATAGAGGCATCATAGGGATAATACGCATAAAAAGATAGAGTTTCCCCATCGTTGGGATAATATATCGGTGTCTCTGCAATCCAGTCGCCACTTTGATAAGTCAGTTTTACATTATCCAAATAGTTGTCCGCCGCCTGTAGAGATTGCAGGCTACCAGAAAGGGATTTAACGGCGAAAATTCCAATTTCATCTCCCTCTTCCCAGGTGCTGACAAAGTCTATATCTGTAGTCACCCGTGTTATCGTCGCAATGCCTATATCAAATGTAATAAGTCCGTCACCGGTGTTTTTGTTTCTATTATCCGGATCAGTATTTTCAAATCCGTCTTTGGTGCACGAAACCAGCAACAGCAACGATAGGACTATGTATATACAAGGCTTTATTTTTTTCATCTATCTTCGTTTTTATCGTTGTTCGTTTATTTTTATTTTGCAATCCCGCTGCCACCACTCACCGGTTTCCAGCCATTGATTGTGGCGGTAAAACCAGCTTCTTTTTCCGGATCCGGCTCGATGCTGATTTTTCCAGTCAGTGCCAGTGGTCGTTTCTTATTCGTATTGAATCCGGCTAATTCGTCAGATAAATTAGTTTCCAGAGGAACGGATTCCGGATGGGTACCTGTGAGTAACGTTACTGTTCCCGTTACTATTTGATGTTCACCGGTAATTCCCAGTAGTCGTACGGTGGCCGACCACTTTCCCGTATGGCTTCCTTCCGTGACAGGTTGGAAGTTCATGAAAACATGGGAGGCATTGCTGTGAACCTGATCGCTGATTACCAGTGTTCCGGCAACTCCTGTCAATGAAGCTGCTATACCTGTAATTAGCGAGGCTCCACTGCCTTCCGCTTCTATCAGTAAGGTTAATTCCCGTACCTGTTGGTGCATAGTGACCGGCCATTGATAATCCTGGTCTTTTTCCGCTTCCATGGTCACTGACCCGGTAAACAACCAGCCGGGAAGTGATTCTATATAGGTTTCTTCGTTTCCTGTAGGAGCCGTTACCTTTTGTACGGTTACTACTCCTTCAGATACCGGAATCAAAGGTTCTTCATTATACAGGTTCAATGTATAAGTACCCGGACCAAAAAGAGTTTTCAGGGTGTAGATATCTGTTGTAGCCTGTTCTGTCTTGTTTCCTGTATGAATGAGATAGGCAGACGGTTTTTCAATACCTTCTCCTCTATCTGTCCAGGTAGTCATTACGGTAATTTGTGCCTGGTCCGGATGGTTTGTATTGTATATCGGGTCTGTCACACAGCCGGATAAGAGGAAAAAGAAAAGTACTATATATTTCTGTATTCGATTCATTGCTGCCATGTTCATGTTCATTTTAATTTCCATACCAGGGATAGGCTGGCCTGTGTAGGTCCCCAAAAGTTTTTGGTCAGGTCACGGCCTTTGTACACCCGTACTTCATTGGACAGGTAAAACGTATCGTATTTGAAGCGTGTATAGCCCAGACCCAGATTAAAATCAATGGCAAAATGCCGGGAGAGAGGTAACTGGTAACCAGCAGTTACACCACCGCCATAGATATGACCCTGATAGCCTGTCTCTTTGGAAAGTGCTTTGGCTAGGCCCCGGTAGATATTGGCTTCGCCGATATTTGCTCCCATACCTACGTAGAAAGGTTGGGTTTGTAACGGGTACCAGCGGATTTCCGGACTGATAAGCCATATTTTCTGTACACGCCCGTGTTCGTTGCCCCAATGAGCAAAACTACCGTCCAGTTTGATTCCTACAGGACGGTTTATACGCCACTCTATCCCCAGGGTTGGGGTCAGAAATGCGTCATACAGAAGATTGGTGCGGATGGAAAAAGGAGAAAAGTCAATCTGACCGTCAGATTGTATAACAACAACCGGATCCGGTTGTTGTTTTGTTTCTATTTCAGGTGTTGTTTCCCGAACCGGGTCCGGTTCGGGAACAGTTTCAGGGCTGGGTTCTTTTGGGGGGAATGGGTAATTGTAAAGTAACCACTACCACATTTTTTTGTCCCTGATAGGGTGTTGTATGATTTTTAGTAATGAAAAACTCTTCCCGTAATCCTTTATGTACGATTAAGTCTGACTTGACACGGTTGGAACGGATTTTTGCTAATGCCAGTGCGGCCTGCCTGTTTTCTGTAGAAGCACAATAGCCATCTACATATATCCACATCCGGCCGGATAGGATATCCGGTTTATATTTATCAATAACTGTGTATAGTTTTTCCAGGTTTTCCCCGCTTCCGTTCCAGGGAATGTAAAACATGTCTTTTCCGGTTACGAAACGGAAAATAAAAGTTTCAGTTTCTTTCTCCATGCTCCAGCCGGATGAATGAAAGAGTAAAAACATAAGGAGTAAAAGCGAAATAAGTCGACAATTATATTTATTCATCCTGAGAAGAATTTATAAAATAAATATTGTAACAACAGTCTTTAAACGTCTGGTGTACTTAATAAGTATCAGGCAAATATATGAAATAAAAAATAAAGAACTGTATAGATTTATAAATCCGAACAAAAAAACAAATTATTTATTGGTGATTTTTCCGGTATTGGGCAGGCGTGAGCCCGATCGCTTTTTAAAAGCCTGATAGAAAGCTGTACGGCTGTTAAATGCCATCACGTTGGCACAGGTATGCCATCGTATTGACATTTGAGTGACATACATAATGGCACAAGAATGCCAACGTATTGGCACTGAGGGAAAAAGAGGATGCTCTTTAAACCTGCTCTAAAAGAAAAATCAAACACACCTGTATCC
>JAJBTP010000203.1 GCA_020860805.1 Tannerellaceae bacterium
TGAATATTTGCAAGAGACTTAGAATTCACCCCCGACCCCTCTCAAGAGGGGAAATCAATCTGTTTGCTATTTTCTGAATAAGTTGGCCTGGAATCAGGTTTCCTGGTATACCTGTTCGATTTGTTTCAGGATGGTATGTACCTCCTGATGTATGCCTTCGTAGTATCGCCGTGTCCAGAAGGAATAAGCCCAGGTAATGCGTTGGTAATCGGTGCGGCCGGACCACCCGGTAAATTCCTCTGCGTAGTCGGCGGCATGCGTCAGGGCGGCCACTGCATGGAAGAATCGTTTCTCTTCTTCCTCATACGATTCGTCCGGAATATACATTTTCCCATTTTCGTCCATCACTTTTCCGATTTCTATGAGTCGATTCACGTCCTGGTTTTCTTCCATTATATCGTCATACGTGAGTAACAGTTGATGAACGGTGGTGCGCATCCCTGTTTTTGTATAGGTTTCTTCCGGAATGATTCTGTTCAGGTAGGGAAGGTAACTATTTGCGATACCTGGCAGGTCGATAGTTGTTCTGTAATCATACAGGAATTTCATGAGGGTCTGATAAGCCACCTTATCTCTTACTCCTTTGCCAACAGAGAAATAATCCCAGTCTGTTATCTCTGTAAGTGTAGACCATGCTCCGGTTAGATACCCATAGTTATGGAAATAAGATTGGGCGGCGGAGATACTATCCCGGTTGTCTTCCGGATTATCCCATAGAAAAGCAAAGCTGAAATCAGAATGGATAAAATAATCTTCTCCGGGCCACATCATTTCTGCAAGAATTTCTTCTTCCTGTATGTCTTCTTCTATTTCAGGAATTCCATAGGTGTTTTCCTGTTTGTTATTCCTTCCTCCCCATTCATCCACACTCATAGCGTAAAGATTCTGATATAGATGGCTGTTTTCTTCCCGTATGCTTATGGTTTCAGAAATAATAATTATACCCACACAGGAAAGTTGTTGCAAAGTAGAAAAATCTTTTTTTGTGGGAGGTTAACCACATATTCGCCAGAACGCTTAGGGTTACAAGGACTATTTGTCTTGTAAAAAACAGCGTATGATACAGGGAATATCCAAGAACCTCCCCTTGTTTGATACCATATGTATCGGAAAGCAGACCGGAAAAGAGGTAGAATGCAGATACGAAAAGAGATGAAAAGTAGAAAGCGGCGTATATTTTACCTCCTGTATGTTTGTTCTGAATGGCTTCCCACAGGTAAGAACCGGCAGACTTTAATAATACCAGCGATATACCGGTTAACAGGCCGGCTATTACCATATAGGGAAAATATCCTTTCTCTCTATCAGTCAGTATCATGGAAGCCCATATGCCTCCTATGAGTAGAATACTTATAAAAATGCATATGTAGATTATCGGGTTTCTTTTATCCCATTCCAAAAGGTTTATTTTAGGAGCTGTGATACGAGCTATAAAACAAGCAAGTAAGCAAAGAACAGGAAGTACACTCCATATAAAAATAAAAGGAATCAGGTAGTTCTGGCTTTCCTCTAAAGTGAAAAAATAACTTCTTCCGGATACATAGAGGAATTCAAACATAAGCACAAAGCCTACCAACAATGTCCATCCATAAATCTTCAGAAAAATTTGTAAGGGTTGGAAATCTATGGGTTGGGAGGGTTTTATGATAGCGGGTGTACAACCAATAATAGAAAGAGCAGGCCATATAAAAAGCCAGATATGGGTATTAAGAAGCAACAGGTATAAGGCGTACAGAATGTTTCCGTCTAACATGAACTGTACTTCCAGGGTCATAATAATGGCTACCAGTATAATCCAAAGGATTGTTTTTGAAGCAGGATTCAGGAATGATTTCATACGGTTAAAAGTGTTTGACGGGTATAAACATACTAAAATAGCCATGAAGTTGTATCGTACTTCATGGCTATTACAGGATTTTACAGTCCTTTACCGTGGCAGTTTTTGTATTTCTTACCGCTTCCACACGGGCAAGGCTCGTTACGTCCGGTTCGTTTTTCAGCGATAATGGGCGCTGTTTTCTGAGGGGGGGCTACGTTGCCGTCAGGGATACGATTGCCGGTAATATCTGTTTTTTCAGTCCGGTATTTGCTCATATCCTGTCTGCGTTGTTGCTCGGCCCGTTGGATGGCTATCCGGCGTTCAGCATCTTCTTCTGACTCCTGGCGTACAGGTATCTGTCCACGCATCAGGATAGAGGCTGTTTTCCGGTTCATGGATTCAACCATTACCTTGAATAATTCGAAAGACTCTTTCTTATAAATCAATAACGGGTCTTTGTTTTCGTAACTGGCATTTTGAACGGAATGACGCAGTTCGTCCATTTCACGCAGGTGCTCTTTCCATGATTCGTCAATGGTATGCAGAATGACTGATTTCTGGAAAGCTTTTGCAATGGCTTTACTTTCGGTTTCGTAGGCTTCTTTAAGGTTGCATGAGATGTTGTACATCCGTTGTCCGTCTGTTACCGGAATCAGGATATTCTCATACATGGCTCCCTGTTTTTCATATACCTGTTTGATAACCGGGTTGGCTACCTCCGTCATCCGTTCCATACGGCGTTTGAAAGTGTCCAGGGCATTATCAAACAGTTTGTCTACCATTTCGTTCGGACGCATGCCTCCGAATTCCTCTTCGCTGAACGGACTTTCCATCGCAAAGGTACGGAATAGTTCCAGGCTGAATCCTTCAAAGTCTGCCGGGTCGGTATAGTTATCTACAATAGCCGATACGTTGTCGTAAATCGTATTTAATACATCCAGTCCTACGCGTTCTCCCATCAGGGCGTGACGGCGGCGGGTATAGATTACGTTACGTTGTGAGTTCATTACGTCATCGTATTCAAGCAAACGTTTACGGATACCGAAGTTGTTTTCTTCTACTTTCTTCTGGGCACGTTCCACGGATTTGCTAAGCATGTTGTGTTCCAGTACATCTCCTTCCTGGAAGCCCAGTTTATCCATTAGTCCGGCAATCTTATCGGTTGCGAACAGACGCATTAAATCGTCTTCGAGTGAGACGAAGAAGATAGAAGAACCCGGGTCACCCTGACGGCCCGCACGACCCCGTAACTGGCGGTCTACCCGGCGGCTTTCGTGCCGTTCGGTACCGATGATAGCTAAACCTCCGGCTGCTTTTACTTCGGGTGATAGTTTGATGTCGGTACCACGACCTGCCATGTTGGTGGCAATAGTAACCATTCCGGTTTGTCCGGCCTGTGCTACGATGTCGGCTTCACGCTGGTGTAGTTTCGCATTCAGTACGTTGTGAGGAATTTTGCGTAGCGTAAGCATACGGCTTAATAACTCTGAAATTTCAACGGATGTAGTACCTACCAGTACCGGACGTCCAGCCTCTACCAGGTCACTGATTTCCTGGATAATTGCATTGTATTTTTCCCGTTTGGTTTTGTAGATACGGTCATTCATATCATTACGGGCAATCGGGCGGTTGGTAGGAATGACTACTACATCTAATTTATAGATGTCCCATAATTCACCTGCTTCTGTTTCTGCCGTACCAGTCATCCCTGCGAGTTTGTGGTACATACGGAAATAGTTCTGTAGGGTAATGGTGGCGAATGTCTGGGTGGCTGCTTCTACTTTTACCCGTTCTTTGGCTTCAATCGCCTGGTGTAAACCATCTGAGTAGCGGCGGCCATCCATGATACGTCCGGTCTGCTCGTCTACAATCATTACTTTGTTATCCATCACCACATACTCATCATCTTTCTCAAACAGGGTATAGGCTTTCAATAGCTGGTTGATGGTATGTACCCGTTCGCTTTTGATAGAATAGTTGGCCAGTAATTCGTCTTTTTTCGCCTGCTTTTCTTCTTTGGAAAGCGACATGTTATCGAGTTGTGACAATTCGGAGGCGATATCCGGCAATACAAAGAAATTCGGGTCATCACTATTTCCGGTAAGCAGGTCAATTCCTTTATCTGTTAACTCAATGCTATTATGTTTTTCGTCGATTACATAGAAGAGGTCATCTGTGACCAAATGCATGTTACGCATATTTTCAGCCATGTAAGTGGCTTCGGTTTTCAGCATCATGGATTTGATACCCGGCTCACTCAGGAATTTAATCAATGCTTTGTTTTTCGGATTTCCTTTGAAAGAGCGGAATAATAACAGGCTTCCTTCTTCCTGTTCTTTCGGGTCGCTACTGGCCAGTTTTGTTTTTGCTTCGGTCAGTAATTTGGTGGTCAGGTTTTTCTGTGCATTTACAGCCACTTCCACATTCGGACGGAACTGTTCAAATAACTGCTCTTCTCCGCGTGGCACCGGACCGGAAATAATCAACGGCGTACGTGCATCGTCAATCAAAACCGAGTCGACCTCATCGACGATGGCATAGTTGTGTTTACGCTGTACCAGGTCGTTCGGACTGATAGCCATGTTGTCACGCAGGTAGTCGAAACCGAATTCGTTGTTGGTTCCGAAAGTAATATCTGCGTTGTATGCTTTGCGGCGTGCGTCTGAGTTTGGTTGATGTTTGTCAATACAGTCTACGGACAGTCCGTGGAACATATATAGCGGTCCCATCCACTCTGAGTCACGTTTAGAAAGGTAGTCGTTGACAGTTACCACATGTACCCCGTTACGGGTGAGGGCATTCAGGAAAACCGGCAGGGTAGCTACCAATGTTTTACCTTCACCGGTTGCCATTTCCGAAATCTTTCCTTTATGAAGTACCGTACCTCCGATTAACTGTACGTCGTAGTGTACCATGTTCCAGACAATTTCATTTCCTCCGGCAATCCAGTGGTTCTGGTAGATGGCTTTATCCCCTTCGATACGTACGAAATCATGCTTGGTGGCCAGTTCTTTATCGAAATCGTTGGCCGTTACCACAATCTCTTCGTTTTCCGACAGACGGCGGGCGGTATCTTTTACGATGGCAAATACTTCGGGCAGACATTCGTCTAATATCACTTCCAGTTTGTCCATGATATTTTTTTCAATTTTATCTACTTCTGCCCAGACGGCTTCTCTTTCTTCGAGTTCTTTATCTTCAATACTGGCACGTAGTTGTTCTACTTCAGCACGTTCCTGTGCTACGTAGTCCTGAATACGCTGTTTAATTTCATCTGTTTTTGCACGTAATTCATCGTGTGAAAGAGCTTCAATCGCCGGATATACATTCTTTATTTTTTGTACATACGGTTCGATTTCTTTCAGGTCTTTCTGTGATTTGTTGCCAAACAGTTTGGCAATGAATTCATTAAATCCCATGATATTATTTTGTTTTTATTAAATTGCTTTTTTTGAGTAGTTATCAGTTACTTCGTAACTTAGAAGTTATCACTCGCTTTGCTCGTTAGAAGTCAGAGTAGTTAGTAGATTTTTTCTCCTTTGATTCTTAACTTCTTTGACTTCTTTGACTCCTCTAACTACTTATTAATTGTCATCTCAGGTAACGGAAGGCTTTGGGTAGCGTTCGATGGCCTGATTCTCAGTATGTAGGTGATGGTAGGAGCCACTTCTGTCGCTTTTACTTCACGGTAGATATGTTGCGGTTTTAAGCCGTTACCCATAAATACAAGTGGAGTGATGACAGCATTGTGGCGTACGATTTCCGGTTTTTCCCGTGGATTGTCGTAGTTTATCCGCCAGCCGGGTTGTAGTTCGATAATTAAATCGCCCCGGGTCAGGTGATGGGTTCCTTTTCGCAGGTTTACCGTTCCTTCGTTCCAGTTACCTGTACGCAGGGCGGATTCGGTGGTTACCTGTTGAACGCCGCTGAACTGGGATACAAATTCCGCTGCTTTATGCTGGATGGCATCCAAATCCATTTTTTCATCATCAATCAGTTTTCTGTTGAGATAAATTTGTCCGTTATAATAGCCCTTTACCCAGTTTTTCTGTCCGTAAAGTGCCATGAGGTACATATTCAGCAAGGCTTCACACCGTTTGGGGTGGAAATCCCCCCGGTGTAGCATCCAGCCGTCCGCATATTCTTCTACACTTTTGTAATAACCGCTTCCGGTAAATACGACCAGTGTATGATTCAATCCTATTTTTTTATCTATGGCATCCAGTAACTCTTCCAAATCTTTATCCAGCTGATAGTAGAGGTCCTGGATTTCGCGGGTGTACTCTTTATCCATCAGTTTCCGGTAATTTCCTCCGTAATAGGTCACGGAAAGCATATCCGGACAACTACGTGTGCCAAAAGCTCCGTATTCTATAAACTGGAGTGCCAGCCGGTTAATCTCTTTATTAATAAAAGGGGATGTTTTCAGTTTGGGGAAGCAATCCAGTGTCTTTTCGTTAAAGATGTACCGGAAAGGGATTTCATCCAGTACATACGGGAAGGCTTCGTATTTTTCCATCGGCAGGGCTGGGGTCCATACCATTTGCTCTAACCGGGCAGAGAGTGATTCCGGTCCGTTGTTATACCGGTCTACATACCAGGGGAGTCCTTTATAAAAAGTGGTAGTGGCCCATTTCCCGTTTACGTTATCCATCCAGAAAGCACCGTTTCCTGCATGTCCGGCAGCGATGATGGCACTTTCGGCATCCGGGGCAATGGCATAAATATCACTTCTTCCTTTGGAAGCAATTTTCAGCTCGTCACCGATGGTGGATGCCATCAGGTTTTTAGGAGAATAATTTTCTTTGGTATAGTTGCCCAGGTAATCACGGTCGTGCAGGATAGAGACTTCCTGGCGGTGTTCAAAATCGTAGGTGGTGTTGCCGGTGATACCATTGACATCCGGATTACTTCCGGTGTACAGCGTAGCAAAGGCACTTGCCTGGTCTATGCTGGAAAACTCAAACCGGATATTATTGTAGGTTACACCTTCGTTGAAGATTCGTTTGAATCCCCTTTCGCCGAATGTGTTATAAAAATAATCAATATAATCGCCCCGTAGCTGATCCACTGTTATGCATACGACCAACTTCGGCACATTTTCCTGTGCTCCGATGTTGGCAACAGCCAGAATCGCTATCAGCGAGGTTATAAGTCTTCTCATTCTTTTCCTGATTTATATCTGAGTACGCCCCATCCTGACCTTATCCATAATATTCCTATCAGGGGAATAAAGGCGGTGTTCATGTGTTGTGGGATGAAGTGCCAGCCCAGCAATACCAGCGTAAGCGTGGCAAAGTTAATAAAATGATAGTAATATGCCGCTTTTCCAAACTTTTTTACTGCAAACAGTACCGCACCTGCTAAATGGAGAGGGTGCAACCAAAGCAGGTTCCAGTTAGGACTTGTACAGGGATGCTCGGATATACTGGCCAGAAAGACCAGGATACATCCGGCTATTCCTGCGATATCAAACAGCAAGCAATCCAGCCAGCGGAACTGTTTTTTTCTCTTCCATTCAAAGAGGGTTATATTTGTAACAACTAAAAACAGCAGCCAGTTGCATACCAGGGGAGTAAAAAGTGTTTTCCCGGGATTGTTTATTTCCGGATTTTCTTCGGTTAAGATATTTGTACGGAGTACCAGTGGGCGGGTTTGTCCTTCTCCCAGTCTGATTTGTGCTTTATCAAATGCATGCATCAGATATTCCGGTAGAAACATTTCTTCTTTGGGAGTGGCTATCCGGTCGGTCGGACTTCCCAGTGCCAGGTCACACCCAAATGCTTGCCAGGGATGGTTGCGGGTACTGTAGTTAATCATATCCCGGAAGGTTTGTTGGTTTTCCGGCTCCGGATATTCTACGGTTCCCCGTATCACTCCTTCTATTACTTCCAGTGGACGGGTGGAGCAGTTGTCAAAAAAGAAATTATACCGGTAGACTCTGTTTTCCGGCTGTGCGTTCCACATCATGAAATCCCATATCTCCTGTTTTTCCCGCTGTGTGAGGTTTAACACCTGTTCGGTCACCTGGCTGCCCCGTAGCTGGTATTCTACCAGATACCTGTCAAAGGGTATACCTGCCAGTATATAATCGGTTTCTCCTTTCGCAAACCTGTAAATAAAATTGGGTTTACTGAAATCGAAGATGCCGTAGTTAAATACATAGTTGATGTTATTATCCGGGTCTTGTATACGGAGGGCTGTATGCCCATACAGTGTAAAGACTTCATCATTGGAAGGGGAACTGGTTAGTATGCTTATCTCTGTATTCTCACTCAGGGTTAGTTGTGCCTTCAGGCTACCGGAAGTGAGTAAAAGAAATAGAAAGAAGATACTTTTTTTCATGCGTTGTTATTAATAATCAGAGAAAATGGGTTCATTCCATACTATCTTACAA
>JAJBTP010000273.1 GCA_020860805.1 Tannerellaceae bacterium
CTTCAGGGAATTATCGGTTGTTATAATTGGTATTTTTATAACGTTGTTTATTACAGATAGAATGAATAATTTTTCTAAACAACGGGAAATAAGGGAGTCTGTTTATTTCATCCGGATGGAGTTGGCAAATAATCTGAGTCAATTAAAAGATGTGCAGGAAATGTATCTAAAGGATATGGAAATACTTCGTCTTTTAAGGGGCAATATGGAGGATGTGAGAGTTATTCCTATGGATTTTTTAGAGGCGCATGCAAATACTTTAGGGTAAATTTATCCTTTATTAATCTCTACGAATGCCCTGGAAGTTTTTAAAGTATCCGGACTGATGCCTTATATAAAGGAAAAAAACTTTTTACTGGATTTGTTTGAGGTATATTATTCTCTGGAGGGATTGAAATATACATTGGATTTTTATCTGAATATGAAAATGGATTCTTATTCGGACATAGACTCCCGGTCACTGGCTTTGCAGTATGAATATGCCTCAAAAAAAGATATGCATTCTTATTTTGAATTGGTTTTGAAATCAGATAAATCCCGTTTATTTATTTTAAATGCTCCCGGAGCAATCCAATCTGATTCTTTTGGTAAGGTAAGAGAATTGACGGAAGAGATAATTGAACGAATAGATAAGGAATATCTGAAATAAATATCCGGTAGACAGACGCATTTCTGCGTTTGTTGTTTTTTATGTATATTTGTTAATCATGTTGGGAAACTAAATTTAAAAAGCATGAGTAAAAAGTTCTTTCTAACTTTTCTTGCCTGTACGGCTATGACAACACTTCAGGCACAGGAGCCTGTAGACTACGTAAATCCGTTTATCGGTACCAGCAACTATGGAACAACCAATCCCGGAGCTGTATGCCCACAGGGCATGATGAGTGTAACTCCGTTTAATGTGATGGGTTCTGAGAAAAACCGCTTTGATAAAGACAGCCAATGGTGGTCAACCCCTTATTCGGCAGACAATAGTTACTTTACAGGTTTTGCCCATGTAAACCTAAGTGGAGTAGGATGTCCCGAGTTAGGCTCTTTGTTATTAATGCCGACAACCGGAGAACTTGATGTAGATTACCACAGCTATGGTAGTGAGTATAAAGAAGAAATTGCTACCCCCGGATATTATTCCAATATCCTGACTAAATATAATATTCAAACAGAAGCAACGGCTTCTATGCGTACCGGATTGAGTCGTTTTACATTTCCCAAAGGACAAAGTAACATTTTGTTAAATTTGGGTGAAGGACTTACCAACGAGTCGGGAGCAACCGTACGTATTGTGAATGATACTGAAATTGAAGGTGTAAAGCTCTTAGGTACTTTCTGTTATAACCCACAGGCAGTATTTCCGGTTTACTTTGTCATGAAGGTTAGTAAGGCCCCTAAAGATATGGGATACTGGAAAAAACAGCGCCTGATGAAAGGAGTGGAACATGAGTGGGACATCCATTCAGGTAAATATAAACTCTATACCAGTTATACCCGTGAAATGAGTGGGGATGATGTAGGTGTATGGTTCACTTATGATACAGAAGAAAATGAACAAATCGAAGTAAAGGTAGGGGTATCCTTTGTTAGTATTGAAAATGCACGCCTGAATATGGAGACCGAACAACCCGGTTTTGATTTCGAAAAAGTAGCAGCCAATGCCCGGAATCAGTGGAACCGGGATTTATCCCGTATTAAAGTAGAAGGGGGAACTGAAGAAGAAAGAATTGTATTCTATACAGGTATGTATCATTTGTTGATTCATCCTAATATTCTGCAGAATGTAAACGGAGAATACCCGAAGATGGAAAGCCTGGAAGTGGGGCATACCAATGAAAACCGTTATACTGTATTTTCTTTGTGGGATACATACCGGAATGTCAGTACAATGATGACTCTGTTATTTCCGGACCGTCAGTTAGAAATTATCCATACTATGCTGAATATGTATAAAGAAAATGGCTGGTTACCTAAATGGGAGTTATACGGACGTGAAACTTTCACCATGGAAGGTGACCCTTCTATCCCTTATATTGTAGATGCCTGGATGAGAGGATTACGTGACTTTGATGTGAATCTGGCTTATGAAGCCATGCGTAAAGGAGCCACTACTCCGGGAGAATTTAATCTTTTGCGTCCGGATGCCAATGATTATTTCAGCAAAGGATATGTCCCCCTACGGGAACAGTTTGATAACTCAGTGTCACATGCTCTTGAATATTATATTGCTGACTGGAATCTGGCCAGGTTTGCAGAAGCATTAGGAAAAAAAGACGATGCCAAATTGTTCTATCAACGCTCTATGGGGTATAAAAATTACTATTCCAAAGAATACGGAACTTTCCGTCCTCTTTTACCTGACGGAACTTTCTTCACTCCATTTGATCCGGCTTTAGGGATGGACTTTGAACCTAACCCAGGGTTCCACGAAGGAAGTGCATGGAATTATACCTTCTATGTGCCTCACGATATTCCGGGGCTGGTTAAATTGATGGGTGGACAGAAGAAATTTATAGATAAACTCGAGATGGTGTTTGATAAAGGCTATTATGATATAGCAAATGAACCGGATATAACTTATCCCTATCTGTTCAGTTATTTCAAAGGTGAAGAATGGAGAACCCAGCGGAGAGTACGTGAATTGTTGAAGGAGCACTACCGGAATGCACCGGCGGGTTTACCCGGTAACGAAGATACAGGAACCATGTCAACGTGGGCTATGTTCTCGATGATGGGATTCTATCCGGTATGTCCCGGCGATATGGATTATATAGTAAGTTCACCCGTATTTGATAAAGTAACTATTCAGTTAGACCCCCGTTTCTATCCAAAGAGTGAGTTGGTAATTGAAACACAGAAAACAGCAGAAGATGCCATCTATATTCAGGACATCACAGTCGGAGGAAAGAAACATAACAAATATATGATTTCTCAGGACGAGTTAATCAATGCGGGAACTATCCGCTTCAACCTCTCTGAACAACCAAAGAAATGAATATAAGAAGTTAAAGATGTTATCGTTTCGCAGGAAGTCAAAGAAGTAAGTAGAGGATAGTAAAAACAGATTACTTCTTTGACTACTTAAGGGTATCCCAACGGATACCCTTACTTTTTTGTTATACAAGGAGAGACAGAGTAGAAATAAAATCGTAAATTTGAAGCCCGAAAAAAATCCATACATGGCAGAAGGAACAAAAAATACCGGAAGAGGTAAGCAAAAGACAGTGGTTGTACCTGAAATGGGACATTTACAACCACAGGCGAGAGAGTTGGAAGAGGCCGTATTAGGTGCTCTGATGTTGGAGAAGGATGCTTATTCAATCGTAAGTGAAATACTTAAACCGGAATGTTTCTATGAGAAAAAACATGAAATGATTTACGGTGCAGTTGTTGATCTGGCACTCAATCAGCGTCCGATAGACATGCTAACTGTTACGGAGCAATTAAAAAGACGTGGGGAGCTTGAAGCAGTAGGAGGACCTTTTTATATCTCCCAGCTAACCAGTAAAATTGCCAGTACCGCGCATATCGAATATCATTCCCGTATTATCGCACAGAAATATCTGGCACGTGAGTTGATATCTTTCACAGCACAGATACAAGGAAAAGCTTTTGATGAAACACAGGACGTAGAAGACCTGATGCAGGAAGCAGAAGGAAAACTGTTTGAAATCTCTCAGCGGAATGTAAAAAAAGACGTAACCCAGATTAATCCGGTTATTAAAGACGCTTTGGTTATGTTGCAGAAAGCTGCCAGCCAGAAAGAAGGATTAAGTGGTGTACGTACCGGATTTGACGGACTGGATAAGATGACTTCCGGCTGGCAGAGTTCCGACCTTATTATTATCGCAGCCCGTCCGGCAATGGGTAAAACGGCATTTGTACTTTCCATGGCTAAAAATATGGCAGTCAACTACAATACTCCGGTAGCGCTTTTCTCGCTTGAGATGAGTAATGTGCAGCTGGTAAATCGTTTGATAGTGAATGTATGTGAGATACCCGGTGATAAAATAAAAAGAGGGAATCTGGAAAGCTATGAATGGGAACAGTTAGACTTTAAAATAAAGGAATTGTATGATGCCCCTATCTTTGTAGATGATACTCCCAGCTTGTCGGTATTTGAATTACGAACCAAAGCCCGCCGTCTGGTACGTGAGCATGGTATCCGATGTATTATCATTGACTACCTTCAGTTGATGAATGCAAGTGGGATGGGATTTGGTAGTCGTGAGCAGGAGGTAAGTATGATATCCCGGTCTTTAAAAGGACTGGCTAAGGAATTGGATATTCCGATTATAGCCTTGTCACAGTTGAACCGTGGGGTAGAAAGCCGGCAGGGAATCGAAGGGAAACGTCCGCAGTTGGCCGACCTTCGCGAATCGGGAGCCATTGAGCAGGATGCCGATATGGTATGTTTTATTCACCGTCCCGAATATTATAAAATTACAGAAGATGAGCGGGGTAACTCATTGATTGGTATGGCTGAGATTATTATTGCTAAACATCGTAACGGAGCTACAGGAGATGTACGGTTACGATTCAAGAGTGACTTTGCCAAGTTCATGAATGTAGAGGAAGATATACCTGTACGCGAATTTTCATCCACAATGAATACTATAGCAGACCCTATACCGCCCATACCACCGGCAGGAGCCGACTTTTTGACTCAGGGTAGTTCCAGTGAAGTTCCTTTTTAACTGACGATTTATTTTATTACAATTAACAAACGAATAATAAACGGATGTATACCGGGGAGATTATTTCAATCAGTGTAGCCCTTTCATGGACTATTACTGCACTCTGTTTTGAATACGGAGGAAAAAGAATAGGAGCACTCTCCCTGAATATTATCCGGTTGGGAATGTCGGTGATTATGCTGGGAATAACCTTATGGGTTTGCACCGGCTATTTTTTACCGGTAGCAGCCGGAGCCAAAGCCTGGTTCTGGTTAGGAGTATCCGGTTTTATCGGATATGTTTTGGGAGATTATTGTCTTTTCAACTCTTATCTGCTTATAGGCTCCCGTTTTGGACAACTCTTTATGACACTTGCACCCCCTTCGGCAGCGATAGCCTCTTTTCTGATTTTTGGTGAGAAAATGAGTGGTTTTGCTCTATTGGGGATGTTTATTACTTTATTTGGTATTGGCCTTTCTGTATTTGCAAAAGGAGAAGAAAAAGCAGATAAATGGAAACTGAAATTACCATTAAAAGGTGTATTGTTAGGAATCGGAGCAGGAGTAGGACAGGGGGTAGGATTGGTATTCAGTAAACTGGGCATGGAATATTATATACAGGATGCAGATCCACAGTCCGGTCTGGAGTCTTTTCTCATACCTTTTGCTTCTACACAAATCCGGGGAATTATAGGCGTTACCGGATTTTTAATTGTAATGATGTATACCCGTAAAGGAAAAGCTTTGCTGCAATCTTTCAGGGATGGCCGTGCGATGATAGCCGCTACCGGGGGTACTATTTTTGGTCCTTTTCTGGGGGGTATCCTTCTCCCTGATGGCTGTCCAATATACTGAAGCCGGAATTGCTTCTACCCTAATGGCATTAACTCCTATTATCATCATATTACCCTCTTACCTGTTTTTTAAACAACCTGTTACACTCAAAGAAATTATCGGAGCCTGTATAAGTGTAGCAGGTGTTTCTCTGTTCTTTATTTGAATTAATAGCAGGCAATTTTATAAGTTCCGGCGGCAGGTTTTATTATTGCCGGTTTCTCTGCGGGACTGTTAGGATTATACCCTTTGATTTACCATTTTCCGTTAATATTAATCAGCATATAAATACCGGGATTGGGTATAAAAATTTCACCATCCGGAATAGCCAGACGGGTATCCTCATAAGCAGCAACATAATAAATGTTATTATAATAAACTGCCTGTACCATTTTATCATTTCTGATTACTTTTATTTGTTCCGTATTAAAGTTTTGTACCTCTTCCGGGGTAACATCCGGCAGGAGTATATACTGATAACTTCCCGGGGTATTCTGGAAATGATTGAGTTGTAAAGCTATCACTTCGCCGGTGACTGTAGCCGGCGTATACAGGCCCATAAAATCATGCCACCTTCCGGAACGCTTTTCCTGGATAGCAGTACCAGTAGAAGCGGGCCCGAAGATATATCCTATCCCGTCATGAAAAAACCGGCTATTCCAGTAGAATGTTTGATGCCATGCCAATATTTGCCATTAATTCCCGGCCAGTTCCACCAGATTTAGTTTTTTAAGCCGTTGGTCAACAGAAGTAATTAATTGAAGGCAGCTATCTGTTTGGATATCCGAACCTAAGCAGAGAACGAATTTATCCGTAAAGACCCATGTTTTACGGGCTTGTATTCCATCCCGGTTCAATTCCATCGCTGTTATTCCGGTTGTACCATCTGTCATACCTCCTACAAAAGAAGACTGGTTGCGGGATTGCGGGCCATATTGAGTCGGAACCGGTTCGGCAGAGTTGTAAGACGTAATTCCCGAAATTTTTCGCCAGTCCCAGAAAGGGAATACATTCAGGTATTCATCTCCCCGGCGGTATATATAAGTAGCTCCATCCGCCATATAATACCCTTTCAGATTGTCTTCATTTACTAACTCAGTACCCAGTACCCGGTTGGAAGCCATTTTAACTGAAGCCATCCAGGTAGGGGTACGGTGGATAGTCAGGTCCGATTCCCAGAAATACTTATGTCCGGTAAAAGCAGATTCCGGTTTTCCGGTAGGAAAATTATCGTCTATATAAGCCTGCAAACTTTCCTGTTCTGCTGCAGTACTGTTGGCTGAAAGCGAACGGGCTGCAAATCCGGTACTTAATGCTTTATGCAGAGGAGCATTATGGAATAACTGGCGTCCCAGTGCATTAATATCCATATGGCCTTTCCAGATAACCCACCGGTATCCCTGCAACAATAAGTTGTTGATGATAGATTGCTGACGAGGATTCATAGCCAGTGAAGTACCAGCGAACAGATTAGAGTAAAAGCTCATCTCAGTAAGATAAGTAAGTCCATAATTTCCAAACTGTTGCATAGGACCGTGTTGACGAAAACTCCAATCACTTTTGATTCCTTCTTTTGCTTCTGTGGTAATTTCTTCCAGAATAGCTTCCCGTGCTTCTTTAATAAGTGATTCATTCTCTTCTAATAGGGCACGCATTAATACATTCCCGGCCAACCAGACTTTATTTTGTCCAGTCATCCCTATCCGGGCTTCCTGCATTATTTCAATAGCCCCCCTGTTTTTCTTCAGGGCTTAATTCATCTTTCAATAAAATGAAAGCAGGTCCCCAGGTTTTAGGAACACCGATTTGGTTATACCACCAGTTTTTACATACAGGTCTTTCCCGTAACCAGAAATGAATAGCCGAATGGATAGTTTTACTTATTTTCTGTGTGAAAATATCATTTTCCGGCAGGCTATATTTGTATTTGGCCATCTCCTGTACCCGTTCGGCATGTTTTTTAGGTTCCCAACCCGAACGACGGGTATCGTTATAATTAATATCCGGCCACGAACCATCAGATGTCAAAGTCTCTACATAATACTGAATCTTATCATGGGTAAGAGGATACCGTTGATGAAGTTCGATAACAGCCTGGTCTCCTAATTCTGTTTCCGGAGGTATATTCAGTAATGTTTGGGTGAGAACATCCTCATTTATGGAAGGAAGTAGTAGACGAATATAATTGGTCCGGATTGTTTCCGGTAGTGTTTTTTGGGCATTCATAAGATAACAGAATCCAAACAGCCCAATAGCCAGCAGTAATGTGTATTTCATATAAATAGTGTTGTTTAAGATTTAGCATTCTTTTAATTCACAGTCTTCGCCTAAAGTTTCAAATTCAATGGTAACATGGTGTATATGGGCTTCATCACACAAAAGACGGATAGCCTGCTTTAATTCTTTTTGTTCTTCATGAGTAATACTATTTTCAGTTACAATATGAACCGTCATAATATTTTCTTCACCATCCAGTGTCCACAGATGTACATCATGTAAAGAGGAAACTTTATCTAATGAACGGATTTGTGCTTCCAGTTTTTCCACATCCACATCCAGAGGAATATGTTGGAGAAATACATTAAAAGCATCTTTCAGATTTTTATATATATTAGAAAGAATCCAAAGACTGATACCAATTGAAAGAAGTGGATCCAGAATAGGCAGGTAAACAAACATCATCACAATACTGACTACCAATACCGCTATC
>JAJBTP010000616.1 GCA_020860805.1 Tannerellaceae bacterium
TTAGGACGTAAGATTTTCATTCTTGAAAGAGGGGTTCGACTCCCCTATGGGCTACTATCGAAAAGGAGTTGTTTTTTAACGACTCCTTTTTTGATATATCTATCAAGCCCATTTAAATATTCTAATCCCGTAAGGTTCTATCCTTTTAGACTATTCCTTTGCGTGACCGTAAAAGCCTTTTACGGTTCTCCACCTCCTCCTCGCCTAACGAAATTCCTTTACCAAATAGTGTTATCATCTATTGTATGAAGAGCAGCCGGCTATATCTACGAAATATCAATTTTAAATTAAAAATATTCTATTTATAAGATGGTGTTTTTCCCGGCCGGAAACGATTGATATATGGAGAATTTTTAGTATATTTGTTAGATTTTTTGAAAGACTTAGAATTACTGTATATAAACGATTTAAACTCATGATTGAAGAAAATAAGAATGCAACTCCGGCTGAATATTCAGCGGATAGTATTCAGGTATTAGAAGGCTTGGAAGCTGTGCGGAAAAGACCCGCTATGTATATTGGTGATATAAGTGAAAAAGGCCTCCATCATCTGGTTTATGAAGTTGTAGACAATTCAATTGACGAAGCCCTCGCCGGATATTGTAACAACATTGACGTAACAATCAACGAAGACAATTCAATTACCGTCATAGATGATGGACGGGGTATTCCTGTAGATTATCATGAAAAGGAAGGAAAGTCAGCACTCGAAGTAGTTTTGACCGTATTACATGCCGGTGGTAAGTTTAATAAAGGAACTTATAAAGTTTCCGGAGGTTTACATGGTGTAGGTGTTTCCTGTGTGAATGCATTGTCAACCCTTCTGAAAGCTGAAGTTCACCGGGATGGCAAAATCTACATGATGGAATTTTCATGCGGTAAGGCATTAAATGAAATCCAGGTAGTAGGAACAACGGATAAAACCGGTACTACGATTTCTTTTAAACCGGATAACACAGTATTTACTGTTACTGAATATAAATATGATATACTCGCCAGACGTTTGCGTGAGCTGGCATTCCTGAATGCAGGTATTAATCTGCGTCTTACAGACAGACGGGAAATACGGGAGGATGGCTCCTTCAAATCTGAATTGTTCCATTCTGACGAAGGCTTAAAAGAATTTGTTCGTTACGTAGACAAATCAAAAGAAAAACTGATTCAGGATGTAATTCATATTGTTACAGAAAAACAAGGAATTCCGGTAGAAGTTGCCATGACGTACAATACGTCGTACAATGAAAGTGTATTTTCCTATGTAAATGATATTAATACTATCGTAGGGTGTACTCCCCAGGCTGGTTTCCGTCGAGGTTAGACCCGTACTTTGAAGAAATATGCTGAAGACTCGAAACTGCTGGAAAAAGCAAAAGTTGAAATTCAGGGAGATGACTTCCGTGAAGGTCTTACGGCAGTTATCTCTATTAAGGTAGCAGAGCCTCAGTTTGAAGGACAGACAAAAACCAAATTAGGTAACAGTGAAGTAACGGGTGCCGTAGACCAGGCAATCGGTGAAGCATTAGGTTACTATCTGGAAGAACATCCGAAAGAAGCAAAAATTATTGTTGATAAAGTTATTCTGGCTGCTCAGGCAAGACAAGCTGCCCGTAAAGCGCGTGAACTTGTACAACGTAAATCACCTATGACGGGGGGAGGACTTCCCGGTAAATTGGCAGACTGTTCTTCCAAGGACGCTTCTATCTGTGAATTGCTCCTGGTCGAAGGGGACTCTGCAGGTGGTACAGCAAAACAAGGACGTGACCGTTTATTCCAGGCAATCCTGCCGTTACGGGGTAAAATCCTGAATGTAGAGAAAGCGATGGATCACAAAATATTCGAAAGTGAAGAAATTCAGAATATTTACCGTGCAATGGGTATTACAATCGGTACCGAAGAAGATCCTAAAGGACTAAACTTATCCAAACTGAGATATCATAAGGTTATTATTATGACTGATGCTGATGTGGACGGTAGCCACATTGCAACCCTGATTCTAACCTTCTTCTTCCGTCGTATGCGTGCTCTGATTGAAAACGGATATGTATATCTGGCTACTCCTCCCCTTTACCTGTGTAAAAAAGGTAAAGTTGAAGAATATTGTTGGACAGAACAACAACGTCAGGCATTTATTGACAAATATGCCGGTGGTAATGAAAACCAGGTACACACACAACGGTACAAAGGTTTGGGTGAAATGAATGACGGTCAGCTATGGGATACAACTATGAATCCTGAAAACCGTACATTAAAACAAATTACTATTGATAATGCTGCGGAGGCAGATCAAATCTTTGCTATGTTAATGGGTGAGGATGTAGGTCCACGCCGTGAGTTTATCGAAGAGAATGCAACTTACGCAAATATCGACGCATAATTAATTTTTTATATAAAATGAAAGTCCGTTTTCCCAGCGCTGAAGAATTATTCCGTGAGGCTGATGAGTATATCTTTACAAAAGATAAAAATAAACCTCCTCGCATTGGAATCTCTTCAAACCGGAAAGACGGACTTTCATGTATAGCAGAAACGTATATTAACTCTATTGTTCTTGCCGGAGGCGCGCCCCTATTAATTCCGGTCATTACGGATATGGCAACTTTAGTAAGCATAATAGAGAGTCTGGACGGACTGGTTATGACGGGAGGAGGTGACTTAAATCCCTTATTTATCGGAGAAGAACCGATTCCGGCTTTGCAGGATGTAGATCCATTACGGGATGCTTATGATTTACTACTGTTGCGACTCGCGCTGAACCGGCAAATTCCGGTTTTTGGCATATGCAGAGGACATCAGCTTATAAATGCTGTGTTTGGAGGTTCTCTCTATCAGGATATTTATTCCCAAAATGAAAATAAGTTGTTAAAACACAGCCAGGCTATTTCCCGGGAATATGCTTCTCACTCTGTTCAAATTACACAGTCGGATAGTAAACTTTTCCGAATCTTTGGACCGGAAAGCACCTTACAGGTAAACTCGTTTCATCACCAGGCTGTCAAAGAGATGGCGCCGGAATTCCTGGAAACAGCTATTGCACCTGATGGTATTAATGAAGGAATGGAACATCCGGAAAAACAGATATTTAGTGTACAATGGCATCCGGAGGCTATGGCTTCTAACGGTAACGAACAAATGCTTACACTATTTCAATATCATGTAGCTCAAGCACGACTTTATCGGAGAGCGAAAGAAATTCATGCCCGGATAATAACCATAGATTCACATACAGATACTCCTACTATATTTAAAGGAACTTATAGCCTGGGATTAAAAGAAGGTAGTAAAGTGAATCTTCCGCTTATGGAAGAAGGTAAAATAGATGCTGCCTTTATGGTGGCCTATATTGCCCAGGGTAAGCGGGATAAAAAATCTCTGGAAAATGCCAGGGAATATGTAATCTCCATATTAAAAGAGATAAAAGAACAGGCCGTATTAAACCAAAATCGTATGGGAATAGCCCAGACGCCTGCGGATTTAGTACAGTTAAAAAAAGAGGGCAAAAAAGCCATCTTTATGGGTATTGAAAACGGATATGCCATAGGAAAAGACCTGGCCAATCTTTCTCTTTTTAAAGAAATGGGAGTAACCTATATTACGTTATGCCATAATGGAAGTAATGATATTTGTGATTCTGCCAAAGGGTCTCCTGAATGGAATGGAGTGAGTCCTTTTGGGAAAGAGGTCATCAGAGAAATGAACCGCTTAGGAATTCTGATAGATATTTCGCATGCATCCAAGGAGACTTTTTATCAGGTTTTACAGGAAAGTAACGTTCCGGTTGTTGCTTCTCATTCTTCCTGCCGTAGCTTATGTAATCATCCACGCAATCTGACAGACGAACAAATCAAAGCATTGGCTGCCGCCGGAGGAGTAATACAGATTTGTTTGTACAAATACTTCATTAATGAAAAAGGAGAAGAAGCATCCTTAAGTGATGCTATCCAGCATATTAATCATGTGGTAAAACTGGTTGGAGTAGACCATGTGGGGATTGGCTCCGATTTCGACGGAGACGGAGAATTAATCGGTTGTGCTGCTTCGAATGAATTAATTAATATAACCTTACGGCTATTACAGGAAGGATATTCCGAACAGGATATTGAAAAAATATGGGGTGGTAATCTAATGCGCGTGCTGACACAGGTACAAGCCACTACCCGGATAAAATAATATACACCTATGAACATGTTAAAATCCATACCTTTATTATTACTTTGCGCACTTATTTCGTGTGGTAATAGAGAAGGTTCCAGAGAGACTAAGACAGATAATTCCTCCCCGGCAAATACTTCTGTAACTACTACATTTAATGCAGATAGTGCTTATACCTATATAGAAAAACAGGTCAGTTTTGGGCCACGGGTACCTAATTCCAAAGCTCATAAAGAATACGGGAACTATCTGGAAAGTGAATTAAAAAGTTTTGGTGCTAAGATGTATGTACAGGAAATGATTGTTACGGCTTATAACAACACAAAACTGGAAGCTAAAAATATCATTGGTTCTTATAATACGGATAATCCCAAACGTATTCTTCTTTTTGCTCATTGGGATAGCCGTCCTTATGCAGATGAAGACATGCCGGAAAACCATTTTAAGCCTATTGACGGGGCAGATGATGGTGGCAGTGGGGTTGGCGTACTACTGGAACTGGCCCGGCAATTCCAACAAAATCCTCCATCTGTAGGAATAGATATTATCTTTTTCGATGCCGAAGATTATGGATCCCCTTCTTTCAACCGAGTATATGGAGGTGATTACTGGTGTCTCGGTTCACAGTTCTGGGCAAAAAATCCACATATCTCCAACTATAAAGCAGATTATGGTATCTTACTGGATATGGTAGGAAGTAAAAATGCAACTTTCTATAAAGAAGGAACATCCGTAAGATATGCAGCACCCATTGTAGAAAAAGTCTGGACTACAGCCCGCAGTCTGGGATATGGAAAATATTTTATCAATGCTCCCGGTGGTGCTATCACAGACGATCATCAATATGTAATCAGTGGACGCAATATTCCCTGTATTGATATTATTAATTATGACCCCGAAAGCAACCATGGTTTTGCTGACTATTGGCATACTCATAAAGATAATATGGATATTATTGATCGTTCTACGCTGCATGCAGTCGGACACACATTAATGGAAGTTATTTACAATAATCCCTGATTTAAAGTATAGATAGATATTATGACGATTAACGAATTACAAGACAATATTATAGATGAATTTTCAGTCTTTGATGACTGGATGGATAAATATGCTCTTCTAATAGATTTAGGCAATTCTTTACCTCCTCTGGATGAAAAATACAAAAAAGAGAATAATCTGATTGAAGGTTGCCAAAGTCGTGTATGGTTACATGCGGAATATGTGGATGGAAAAATTATATTCCTGGGAGAAAGTGATGCCGTCATTGTAAAAGGTATTGTATCCCTCTTAATACAGATACTATCCAATCATACTCCTCAGGAGATACTGGATGCAGATCTTTATTTTATCGACCGGATTGGTTTGAAAGAACATCTCTCCCATACCCGCTCTAACGGTTTAGTTGCTATGGTAAAACAAATGCGTATGTATGCTTTAGCCTTTAAAACTAAAGAAGAAAAATAGGAAATAAGCCTTCCCGCTCTCTAAAGTAATAGAAAAGGGAAGGCTTAATCTCTTTATTTTAATTCAAAGTTGACTTTGCTGCGTATATCTCCTGCTGAAGCTCCTATTAAAGCTTCAAAAGTTCCAGGTTCAGCAACCCAGTCTTTTGTATTGACATCATAAAAACACAACGCAGATTTATCAATTGTGAAAGAGACTTCTTTCTGCTCACCTGCTTTCAGAAACACTTTATCAAATCCTTTCAGTTCTTTTACCGGACGTGGAACAGACGATTTCTTATCGCTTATATATAACTGAACTACTTCTGCTCCTTCACGGCTACCTGTATTTTTTACAGTTACCGTAAAAGTAATCTTATCATTAGCCGACATGGTCTTTTTATCTGCCTGTACTTTTCCGTATTCAAATGTGGTATAACTTAATCCGTGGCCGAATGGGAAAAGGGGTTTGATTTTTTCTTTATCAGTCCAACGATATCCAACGAAGATACCTTCATTATAACGGGCAGATTCCGCTGTTCCCGGAAATTCTCCTAATGCATGGGCGCCATTATCCTGTAAACGAACCGGAAATGTAAAAGGTAATTTTCCGGAAGGATTCACTTCTCCAGTCAATATAGAAGCAAGTGCATTTCCCGCCTCTGTACCGCTATACCAGGCTTCCACAATAGCCGGAACATCTTTTACCCAGGGCATAGCTACTGCATTTCCCGAAATAATGACCACTACCAGATTGGAATTTACTTTCGCCAGTTCGGTAATTAATTCATTTTGTCCGTAAGGTAACTCCAGCTCTTTCCGGTCATGTCCTTCACAATCCTGGTAATCACTTTTATTTAATCCCCCAACAAAAACTACTACATCTGCACTTTTTGCCATTTCACAGGCTTCCCGGGTTAATTCTGCGGCACTTCTGCTTTCCGAAAGGTCTTGTCCCGAGCTTACACCGTTATAGCTTCCGTCTGTATCACCTACATATCCTCTTGCGTAGACTACATCTACATTTGAAGGTACATAATTACGTAATCCTTCCAATGGCGATACTTCGTATTTTGCTTTCAGAGATGAACTTCCACCACCCACAGTCATCATTTTAATAGCATTCTCACCAATTACAGCAATCTTCTTCGTTTGATTTACATCAATAGGAAGTACATTATTTTTATTTTGTAACAGTACGATTCCCTCCTGTGCTATTTTCCGGCCGGCCAGCGCATGTTCTTCTGTTCCAAACGAACCCCAGGGGCGTTTTGTATCCATAGTGGTACGGAATGCCAGACGCAAAATATTCCGAACCTTTTTATCTACTTCTTCCACTTTTACCTCCCCTGATTTAAGTAATTCCAGGAAAGGATTTGCCAGATAATAGTTATCATATGCATTGCTAACCCCTTCACTTAATCCATCCGTCCAGGTGCCGAATTCCATATCAAGTCCGTTATAAATAGATTGTCTGGTATCATTGACTCCACCCCAGTCCGAAATGACTACCCCATCAAATTTCCATTCATCACGCAGGATATCATTTAACAAATACTGGTTATGACAACACCATTCACCTTTATAACGGTTGTAAGCGCCCATAATAGCCCATGCCTGTCCTTCCTGTACAGCTGCTTTAAAAGCAGGCAAATAAATTTCATACAAGGTACGGTCATCGACTTTCACATCAACTGTATGACGGAACTCTTCCTGGTTATTTAAAGCAAAATGCTTTACACAGGCAGCCACTCCATTTGCCTGTACTCCCTGAATATAAGGAACTACCATCCGGGATGCCAGATAAGGATCTTCTCCCATATATTCAAAGTTACGCCCGTTCAAAGGGGAACGGTAAATATTTACGCCCGGACCTAACAAAATATTTTTATTCCGGTAACGGGCTTCCTCTCCTATTGATTTTCCATACAAAGCTGAAATTTCAGGATTCCAGGAAGCAGCCAGACAGGTCAAAGCCGGAAAAGCAATACAGGAGTCATTCGTCCAGGCAGCTTGTTCCCACTCATCCCATAATACTTCCGGACGTATACCGTGGGGACCGTCCGTTGTCCAGTTTTCAGGAATTCCTAAACGGGGAACACCCGGTGAACTAAATTTAGACTGGGCATGACACATAGCGACTTTCTCTTCAAGCGTCATACGCGAAAGAGCATCTTCCACTCTTTCTTCTATCGGTTTTGTTTCATCCAGATAAACCGGAGTCTGTGCATTTAAAGAAAAAAGCAGACATAGAAATATACCTGTTAATTCCATTTTCATTTTATTCATTCTATTTGTATATAAGTAATTATGCCTTAAATGTAATACAAAAGGATGTACCAGAGAACTAATTTTCCGGTACATCCTGCTTCCATACTTTATTTTTCCTCTACAAACAATCTTGCTTTATCATTACCCTGTGTTAAATCCACAGTAAATACATATGTTTTTCCCGGAGTTAATGATTTGCCTTCTGCTAATTTTAAATTTCCATTATCATCTTCAGTAGTTATCACTTCAATTAGATCTGTTTCGGATGTTATTTTATCCGATGTAAATG
>JAJBTP010000016.1 GCA_020860805.1 Tannerellaceae bacterium
TAATTACATCTCTATCAAACGTTTATGCGTAGGGATTTCATTGTGTTGCTTAGTAGCAGGAACACAAGCTGCGCCGGATTTCAGCGCAATGGATAGAAAATTTGATGTACAGCTCTCCGTTAATAATGCTACACTCAAATCAGTAGTAAACTCACTAAGGAAACAAACCGATATTGTTTTCTCTTATGATACTTCTCTTTCATCAGAATCTGTAAATAACATATCTGTAAATGTAGAGAACGAAAATATTGAAACAATATTAAATCAGGTATTTAACGGCACAAACATCCAGTATAAAGTAGACGGACAAATGGTTGTGCTTTATTCTAACAAACAGGCTGAACCCGCCAGAACGTCTGCCAAACAACAAGATACAAAAAGAATTACAGGTGTTATTACAGATGATTTTGGTGATCCTGTAATTGGTGCAAACGTACTTGTAAAAGGAACCACTACCGGAACGATTACAGGACTTGACGGTGATTTCACGTTGGACGTTCCTGAAAATGCAACATTAGTCGTTTCTTATATTGGTTACGTACAACAGGAAGTTTCTGTTGCAGGTAAAACCATTATCAACGTAACTTTAAATGAAGATACTCAAAAACTGGACGAAGTGGTCGTAACAGCGTTAGGTATTAAACGTCAGGCACGCTCTATCGGTTACTCTACAGCAACAGTTGGAGGAGACGAATTCACCGAAGCACGTGATTTGAATATCGGTAATGCCCTTTCCGGTAAAGTAGCCGGTGTTAGTGTTGCCGGGAATGCAACAGGTGTGGGTGGTAGTAGCCGTATTACAATCCGTGGTAATGCGTCATTAACCGGAAACAACCAGCCTTTATATGTAATTGATGGTATTCCTTTTGATAATACCAACATCGGAAACGCCGGACAATGGGGTGGTATGGATATGGGTGATGGTTTGAACGCAATTAACCCGGATGATATCGCTGAAGTCCAGGTATTGAAAGGTGCTGCAGCATCTGCTCTTTACGGATATCGCGGAGGCAACGGTGCTATCCTTATCACAACTAAAACCGGAACACAGAAAGGGGTTAATATTGAATTTAACAACAACCTTACTTTCAATCCTATATATGACTACAGAGATTATCAGGAAGTATATGGACAAGGAACAAAAGGGTTACGGCCCACTTCTGCAGCCAGTGCTAAAGAAACGTATTCGTCCAGCTGGGGTGAAGTAATGGGCGGTGGAAAAACAGCCGTTAACTTCCTGGGAGATGAATACGAATACACTATGAAAGATAACTGGAAAAATTTCTATCAGGTAGGTCTCACAGAACAAGCCTCTTTAAGTGTAAGCGGTAAAAGTGACAATGTCACTTACCGTGTAGGGGTTTCAAACGTGTATGACAGATCAACCCTACCTAATTCCAGCTTAAGCCAGCAAGGTATCAATTTAAACACAACTTATGACATTACCTCAAAATTAAGCTTAACAGTAAATGCAAACTATGCATTTGATAAAGTAAAAGGAAGAGCAAACCTTTCTGACGGTAATGGTAACGTAAACGCTACATTATTATATTTGGCCAACTCTGCGGATGTTAGATGGATGGAACCCAGAGTAGATGGTGAAGGAAATGAGTTAATACCTGGTACCAGTGTATACTTCAATAACCCTTATTTCCTTCAGTATGAAAAAACCAACGAAACCAACCGTAACCGTCTGACCGGTGGTATGACTTTGAAATATGACATCTTTGACTGGTTATATATTCAGGGACAGGTGACACGTGACGGTTATAATCTGGAATTCCGCCAGGTACAACCTATGGGAGCTGCTGCTGACCCGGGAGGTTATTTAAATGAGTATTCAAGAAACTTCTCAGAAGTGAATCTTAACTACTTAATTGGTTTCAATAAAAAAGTAGGTGATTTCTCTATTGGTGCTACATTAGGAGGTAACCGTCTTCGTAATATCTGGAAACAGTTTGGTACCAGCGGTAACATTAAATCATTCGTAGTGCCCGGAGGTAGTTGGAATGCAGGTAACGTAAGTGATAATTACTATGAAAAGAAATATGAAGAATATCGTGTAAATTCAGTATATGGTACTGCTGATTTCGGATATAAAGATTTCTTATTCTTAAACTTCACAGGACGTAATGACTGGTTCTCTACATTGAATCCGGATACAAACAGTTTCTTCTATCCTTCTGTTAGTTTAAGTTTCATGTTTAGTGAAGCATTCGAACTTCCTGAATGGATTTATTCCGGTAAATTAAGAGCAGCATATGCATCTGCATCCAATGGGACAACACCTTATCAGACTGCTCTTTATTATACATTGGAAGACTACCAGTTATCAGGACAATCAGTAGGTAAAATCAGCAATAGCAATATACCTAATAAATACCTGAAACCGGTACGTATTTCCGAATGGGAAGCTGGTTTAAATGTTCAGTTCTTACAAAACCGTTTAGGATTTGACCTGGCAGTTTATCAAAAGAAAACAACTGATGACATTGCTTTGGTTAGTACAAGTTCAGCATCAGGATATGAAAGTGCTATTATGAACGTAGGTGAAATCAGAAACCGTGGTGTCGAACTGATGGTACATGGAGTTCCTGTAAGAACCAAAGATTTCATGTGGAATTCGACTTTCAACTTTGCTTATAACAAAAGTAAAGTTCTTGACTTAGGAGGAGCCAGTGCCCTTACTATCGACGGAGCTGAGGCACGTAATGGTGGTGTGGTTATCAGCAACCGGGTAGGCGAGCCTTACGGACAGATTGTGGGTTACAAATATGCAACCGATGATAAAGGAAACAGAATCTTTGATGAAGAAGGATATGCTGTTCGTTCGGATGAGAAAGAAGTTTTAGGAAATGGTGTATACAAATTCACCGGAGGTTTCAGAAATGATTTCAGTTACAAGAACTGGTCACTTGGTTTCTTATTAGATTATAAATTCGGTGCTAAAATCTTCTCAGGAACAAACTTAAGCCTTTATTCAAGCGGTTTACATAAAGAAACACTGGCAGGTCGTGAAGATGGTATTGTAGGAGTAGGTATTAACGAAGTTACCGGAACAACAAATACAGTAAGAGTGGATGCACAGGATTACTGGGATAAAGTAATAGAAAGAGAAATTGCTGAAGATTTTGTATATGATGCAAGTTTTATCAAATTAAGAGAACTTTCTGTAGGATATACTTTCCCATCTGCTATGTTGAAATCAACTAAAGTCATTAAATCTGTTACACTATCTCTGGTAGGACGTAATCTATGGACAATCATGAAACATACTCCAAACATTGATCCTGAATCATCTATCAACAATACAAATGGTCAGGGATTGGAATTGAATGGTTATCCAATTACAAGAAACATCGGATTCAATGTGAATGTAAAATTCTAAATAAACTTATCAGATGAAACTAAAAAATAATATAATTGCAGCAGTAACATCAGGTTGCATGATGTTTGGATTATTTGGATGTTCCGACTTTGGAGACGTAAATAAAGATCCGGAAAACATTTCAAATGAGACCATGAGCTATACCTATGTATTTACGAATGTTCAGAAATACATGTATGGAACAGAATATGAAGTATGGAGAAATGCCATTATTTACTGTACCAGTATGCTACAACAAACTGCATCGGTAAAAAGCTACTTCAACGGTGATAAATATACATACAGTGCAGGATATAACACAGCCTATTGGGACAGACATTATCCGAACAGTATTCGTTACATTGTAGATGTAATCAATGCCTGGGAAGACAATGATGAGTATTATCTGGATCTTCAGATGATGCGTGTCATGAGAGTATTAATGCTCCAGCGTATGACAGATATGTATGGCGATATTCCTTATAGTGAAGCCGGTCTTGGATTCTTAGATGATATTCAATATCCTAAATACGATACCCAACAATCTATTTATCTGGATATGTTGAATGAACTCAAAGAAGCAGGTGAAATATTAGCTGCTGCCGAAAGAGCCGGAACAGAAAAAGGTGAAATTGGCGATCATGACATCATGTACCAGGGAAGTATTACCAAATGGAGAAAATTCACTTATTCTTTAATGGTACGGGTAGCCATGCGTCTGAGTAAAGTTGAACCCGAAACGGCAAGAACCTGGGTAAATACAGCTCTTAGCGGTGGTATTTTTGAAAACTATACAGATAGTGGTATTATTAAACATCCGGGAGCTGTAGAAACTAATGATACCGGTGAACCTTATGCTAAAATTTTCTGTCATGAAGCACCGGATGATTACCGGATGGGTGAATTCTTTATCAACTTATTAAAAGATACGGAAGATCCTCGTCTGGAATATATTTCAACAGTTGTTAAATACCCAAGCTATAAATATAGTAGTGGCAACTGGGAACTGGGAAATACAGATCCTGCAGTACAGTTAGGTATGCCTAATGGATATGACCAAAGAGGAGACAGTTCACCTACAGATATCCGTAAAGCACCCAATTACCCATTCCCCGGACCAGACGAAGAATTTGTTGATGACAAAGGCGAAGTTCAACCTTATGATCCAAAAGATGAAGGTTACTGGGGTCTGGCTAAATATTCTGTAGCTAACCGGTCAACATTCTCGCATCCGGAATCTCCAAGTATGATTCTGACTCATTCTACTATACAACTGTTACTGGCTGAAGCAGCTTATCGCGGATGGATTTCAGGAAGTGCAGAAAGCTATTATATAGAAGGAGTAACAGCAGCTATGAAACAATTCAGTTTCTATGATGTAACAAGCAACGTTCCAAACATTACAGACGCTCAGATTAGTGACTATCTGGCCGCTAATCCATACAACACAGCGAATGCATTGGAACTTATCAATACACAGTATTATATTACCACCTTCTGTGATGCCTATGAAACATTTGCCAACTGGAGAAGATCAGGTTACCCTGTATTAGTTCCTGTTGATTACGAAGGTAACGCAACCGGTGGAACTATTCCAAGAAGATTTACCTATCCAAGTTCGGAAACATCTTATAATACTGCACATTATCAGGAAGCTATTAACAGACAAGGACCAGACAATATGACTACCAGAGTTTGGTGGGACGTTGAATAATTATTATTTTTCTTTCTAAGGTTAACACAAAACCCGGTAAAGTTTATCTTTACCGGGTTTCTTTATCTGGAGCGCATAAATGCCAATGCTTTTTCCATATCTTCCGGAGTATCAATACCGATTGTTTCCTGTTCGGTAATACCGGCTTTAATCCGGTATCCATTCTCCAGCCAGCGTAATTGTTCGAGGCTTTCAACCAGTTCCAGAGAAGACTGAGGCAATTGAGTTATTTCGGCTAAAACATTCGCCCGGTAGCCATATAAACCGATATGTTTATAAAAAGTATGCTTCTTCAACCATTCCAAATGATTCTCACCCCTTACATACGGAATAACCGAACGGCTGAAATAAAGCGCTTCGCGGTTCTTATTTAAAACAACTTTCGGAGAATTCGGATTAAATAAATCCTTTTCAAAATCATCCGTAGCCTTAAAAGGCTTCACCAATGTAGCAATATCAATTTCAGGACTACGAAAACAAGCCTTCAATGCTTCAATCTGTTCCTTCCGGATAAAAGGTTCATCCCCCTGAATATTAATAACCACATCAAACCCTTCGCCGGCTTTGGTAAAAGCCTCATAGCAACGGTCCGTACCACTCTTATGATCCGCAGAAGTCATTACAACATTCCCACCGAAATGAAGAACAGCCTTTTCTATCCGTACATCGTCCGTAGCAACGATTACTTTATCCAGTACATCTTTCACTTGTTCATATACCCGTTGAATCATGGGCTTACCATCCATATCAGCCAAAGGTTTCCCGGGAAAACGGGTAGAAGCATATCGGGCAGGAATAATACCTATAAATTGCATAATTTTAGTAGTTAGTAGTTAATAGATAGTAGTTAGTAAATAATATAAAACTCACTTTGTTTACTTTGCTTGTTTTTTAAAGTCCCCCTTTAGGGGGCGGAGGGGGTTACCAACTACTCTCCACTAAATATTGTTATCTTGCCAAAGTTAGCTATTTATTTTAATTTTGCATTTAAATCAGACCAAGGTGAAAAAGAGACATCCCATAGAACTACTCATACAGGAAGGCGAACATCAACAACTGGACTTCAAATTTGAAGTAAGTGACAGTAAAAAGATTGCCCGGACCTTAAGTGCATTTGCAAATACAGACGGCGGACGCCTACTGATCGGAGTAAAAGATAACGGCAATATATCCGGCGTACGAAGTGACGAAGAATATTATATGATAGAAGCCGCCTCACAAATGTATACAAAACCAATAGTTCCCTTTACCGCAAACACATGGGATATGAACGGTAAAACCGTATTGGAAATTTATGTAGCACCCAGTCCGGATAAACCCCATATGGCTCCCTCCAAAGATAATTCCTATAAAGCTTTCATACGTGTAAAGGATGAAAATATACTGGCCAACGAAGTACTCGTGTTATACTGGAAGAAAAAACAAAAACCGGAAGGACGGTTAATACGAATCAGCAAACCGGTTGAGAAACTATATGAATACCTGGAACAACATCCTTATATACATCTCAGACAATTCTGCAAACTGGCACACATTAATTACTATACAGCCAGAAATATAATAAGCGATTTACTGGCTGTTGATTCACTGGCCTATCATATCATCGACAAACAAATCGTTTATCAGCGGGTTTCATAAACATACACCTGTGCATTCTCATAACGTACCACCTTTACCGGAGCGCCCCGCTCAATAAAGCCGGATTCAGAAACAGCATCAAACAATTCACCGTCAATTAATACGGAACCGGAAGGACGCAGAACAGTAGCCGCCACACCCTCTTTACCAACTACATCCAGATAAGCCGGAACAGAAATAGATTCTTCCAAATCAGTATGTAAAGCAACTCGGCGGAATAAACCATGCTGGCCAATCCGGCTTGATAACCAGATGAGCACAACAAAACTCATCACAAGCCCAACCACCACAGTAAGCGTAGCCTGTGTAATATCGCCACCGGAAACCCCTTCAAAATCAAAGTTCACATTATCAACCAGGCTCAGGATAAGCCCGGTTATCATCAGGATAATACCACTGATTCCGGCCACACCAAAACCGGGAATAACAAATATTTCGAGTGCAATTAAAATAACTCCTACTATAAAAATAAGGATTTCCCAGTTCTGAGCCAGTCCCTCAATATACAAAGGAGCAAAATAAAGAATACCCGCCAGGATAGCAGCCATAGATGGAAAACCTACACCCGGAGTCTGCAACTCAAAATAAATACCCCCAATAATAATCAGGATAAGAATAGATTGTAAAACAGGACTCATCAGTAAACCTTTCACATTATCCAGCCAGGTTGCTGAAAAACGTTCAATCGTATAATCTTCATATCCCAAAGCAGTAATTACACCGGTAATATTTTCTTCTATCCCATCACAATACCCCCACTCTACGGCCTCTTCTGCAGTAAAAGTAAGCACATGTTCCGAATCTACCAGACCAGACACCACCACCCGTTCATCTACCATCGCTTCTGCAATTAACGGATCTCTTTTCCATTTATAAATAGTATCCCTACCCTGAATAATCGTATCCTTACCGTGTGATTCAGCAGTAGAACGCATCATTGAACGCATGTACGACTGATACTTATCAGGCATAGCCGCACCCGTTTGATTAACCACAGTAGCTGCACCAATATTAGCGCCCCGCCGCATATATATCTTTTCACAGGCAATCGAGATAAGAGCACCTGCCGAAGCCGCATTATTATCAATAAAAACATGTACCGGAATCTCACTATACAAAATCGCGGTACGCATAGAATCAGCAGCATCAACCAATCCGCCATACGTATTCATATGCAGAATAACTGCATCCGCATTTAATTCGGCTGCTTCTTTCAACCCCTTACTCAAATGTATCTGGCTGGTCCGGTCAATCTCCTGTTTAATATCAATAACATAAATAAAAGGTGAACTATTTTCTGCTCCGGCAAAAGAAGTAAGAACCAACAGCAGAAACACACCCAAAAGTTTTTGTATAGAATCACGCATATTGCAAATTTGTAAATTGAAAGTTGTTTTTAGTT
>JAJBTP010000469.1 GCA_020860805.1 Tannerellaceae bacterium
GTACGTTCTATTCCGGTTTGTGAACATTTTGGTATTTGTGGCGGATGTAAATGGCAACACTTACCCTATGAAGAACAATTAAAAAACAAACATAAACAGGTTATTGATAATCTCACCCGTATTGGAAAAATAGAAATGGAAGAGATTCTTCCAATCCTGGGTTCCGAAAAAACCGTTTTCTATCGTAATAAACTGGAATATACATTTTCCAATAAACGGTGGCTGACAGAAGAACAGGTAAAATCCGGCGAAAGCTTTGATAATATGGACGGACTGGGCTTTCATATACCCGGCATGTTTGATAAAGTACTGGATATTCATAAATGCTGGCTGCAGGATGATATTAATAACCGGATTCGGCTGGCAATAAAAGACTATTGTCTGACCCATGAAGGCTATCCTTTTTTTGATCTCCGGAACCAGGAAGGTTTTATGCGTACATTGATAATACGTACCTCTTCTACCGGTGAGCTGATGGTCATTGTTGTATTTTATCAGGAAGATCCGGAAAAACGGGAAGCTTTATTAGGCTATATCGCTGACAACTTCCCGGAGATTACCTCTCTGTTATATGTAATTAATGGCAAACGAAACGATACCATTACTGATCAGGATGTATTGGTATATAAAGGAAAAGACCATATGATGGAAGAGATGGAAGGAATACAGTTTAAAGTCGGTCCTAAATCTTTTTATCAGACGAATAGTGAACAGGCATATAACCTGTATAAAATTACCCGTGACTTTGCCGGCTTATCCGGTAATGAACTAGTATATGACTTATATACGGGAACCGGTACCATTGCAAATTTTATTTCACGTCATGCCCGTCAGGTAGTAGGAATTGAATATGTACCGGAAGCCATAGAAGATGCAAAAGTTAATTCCTCTATCAACGGGATTGAAAATACGTTATTCTATGCCGGTGATATGAAGGATATCCTCAATACGGCCTTTATTGAGGAACACGGACGTCCGGATGTTATTATTACCGATCCACCACGGGCAGGTATGCATGATGATGTGATTAAAGCTATTCTTTTTGCTGCTCCGCAGCGAATTGTTTATGTAAGTTGTAATCCGGCTACTCAGGCACGTGACTTAAGCCTGCTGGATGAACAATATAAAGTAAAAAAGGTACAACCTGTGGATATGTTCCCTCATACACATCATGTGGAAAATGTGGTGTTGCTGGAGAGGAGGACCTCCTAAACACTCCCTAACCCCCTAAAGGGGGAATTTAATCCTTTCTTTATGAGAAGATGCTTTAATAAAAAATATAGACTCTCTTTTGCCCTCCCTTTAGGAGGCTGGGGGGTTCTTTTTCTTATTCTTCTTGGTTGTAAAAGTGCAACGACCCAGACTACAGAAGAAGAATATGATTTATCGCAAATTATTGAAAGTGGCGAGTTAAGGGCTGTAACTTTATACAGTTCTACCTCTTATTTCGAATACCGCTCGGAAGCGATGGGGTATGAATATGATTTGATTAAGAATTTTGCGAAGTCATTAGGACTGACATTAAATCTGGTTGTAGCAGAAAATGAACTACGTTTGGTGGAGATGCTACAGGCTGGTGAGGTGGATATTGTAGCTTATCCTATTCCGATGGATAATAGATTGAAGCAGGAAGTCATTTATTGTGGTCCGGAAGATATTTCAACGCAGGTACTGGTACAACGGGCTGCCCGTGGAGATACCATTTTATTCAATGTTACAGAACTGATAGGACGGGAGGTTTATGTAAAGCCGGATACCAAATACCATCAACGGTTGGTTAATCTGGATAACGAACTGGGAGGAGGAATTATTATAAAAGGTGTAGAGAAAGACACAGTAACCACAGAAGATTTGATAGAAATGGTTTCCCGGGGCGAAATTCCTTACACGGTTAGTGATGACCGCATTGCACGCCTGAATAAAACCTACTACTGGAATATAGATATTCAACTTCAGATTAGTTTTCCCCAACGTTCTATGTGGGTCGTACGTAATGATACTCCTTTACTGGCAGAAGCCATTAATCTCTGGAATGCCGAAAAGAAATCCTCTGTAGCTTTTACTGCCATTACCAAACGTTATTTCGAGTTAAGTAAGAGAAATATAGAAGAAGGAATGCCAGTTATTCAGGATGGAAACCTTTCTCCCTATGATAACCTGTTTAAACAACATGCCCGGGCTATTGACTGGGATTGGCAGTTGCTGGCTGCATTGGCTTATCAGGAATCTAAGTTTCAACTTCACCTGGAATCATGGGCCGGAGCAAAAGGACTAATGGGAATTATGCCGGCTACTGCCAGAGCTTTCGGAGTACATCCGCATGAACTGGAAGATCCTGATATCGCTATCCGGACAGGAGTGGAATGTTTGAAGAGATTTGGTGCAGGTTTCCGGAGTATTCCGGATCCCGTGGAGCGTATTAAGTTTACTTTAGCTTCTTATAATGCCGGAGTCGGTCATATTTATGATGCGCAGCGATTGGCCGAAAAGTACGGAAAAAACCCCCAGGTTTGGGATGAACATGTGGCTGAATTTATCCGGTTGAAAGCAGAGCCACAATACTATAACGACCCATTATGCAAACATGGATATCTACGTGGTAAAGAAACGTATAACTATGTTCGCGAAGTAATGGATCGTTATAATTATTATATGCGTAGAACCAGCTGACAGTTCTCCTTATTTTCTATTACTTTCCTCCAACAGATTAATAATCTTCTGATTAAATTCCTCTGCCTTTAATAAATCTTCCAGAGTAATATGCATACGGTACCGCCAGTAATGCTTCGGATTGGCTGGTACATTGATGCGTTCGCCTTCAATGAATGGATTTTTGATTGCATCATCCATCGCAAACCAGTCCTGCACCGGAATAATACAAAGCATAGAGGTTGTTTTCAGATGATTAATTACAATATATGTAGCAATATCGGCAGTACATTCTTCCGGAGCTGCTCCCCAACGTTGTAATACATTATTATAATACCGTTGTGTTTTGCCCCTGTCTTCTTTCCACCAATTCCGTAACGGGCTCATATCGTGTGTAGAGGTAGTACAAACAGACAGATAAGGAAGATGATACATATCTGTAAACTCTCTGTCTATTGCTTTCGGCATCCGTTCGACTTCCAGGCTAAGTATCTGTAATTCATTCATTACAGCCGGTACCGTTTCCGGTATCATACCTAAATCTTCTCCGCATACTAACATTTCGGTACCGGTCACTAATGGGGTCAGTCGTTGAAGTGCCTTTCCTTTCCAGAATTCATTATGCCGGTGATAGAAGAAATCCTGATACAAACGATCGAAATTATACCGGTCACCCGGACTTAATTCTCTATAGATATAGGATTGGTTAGCAGAAATGCGGGGATGGAATTTATCCGTTTGATAAGGATCCCGTAGGAATAGTACTTCGTTAGCGATATACATCAGGCCTTTTTTGATACGGAATGAAAAATCATCCGTTTTATCAGCGAAAATCTTTTCGATTTTAGCCTGGGTATCGCAGAAATCTTTCAGTACAAAATGATTGGATGAGGATTGTGCCAGATAGCTATTTATCACTTCTTCTGTTAAATCTCCCAATAATTCATACAGGAAGTTCCGGTGAATATGTGGAGTCGTGAAACGGCCTTCATCGAAATAAAGCCCGAAAGAACCTATTTCATCCCGTGAATAGGGCAGGGCCGGATTGAAATGACCACAAAGCCCCTGTACATATTCCAAAGGAATCTCCCAGATACGGAAAAAGCCCAGGATATGATCGATACGGAAACAATCAAAATAATCACCCAGTTTATGGAAACGTTTTTTCCACCAGCTGTATCCATCCTGTTCCATTAAATCCCAGTTATAAGTTGGGAGACCCCAGTTCTGTCCGCTGGCCGAAAAATCGTCCGGTGGAGCTCCGGCCTGTCCGTTCATATTAAAATAGGCAGGTTCAGTCCAGGCTTCGACACTGGTACGGTTAATACCAATAGGAAAGTCACCTTTCAGAATCACTCCGTTTTTACGGGCATAATCGGATACTTCTTTAAATTGTATATGCAGGATGTATTGCTGGAAATAAATAAATGCGATTTCCGGATAGAATTCCGACGATTCATCGCATAATTGATAGGCAACAGCTTTATTGTATACGGCATGTTCACCCCATTGGTTAAAGTCTGCTGTCTGATACTGGTCACGGTAATAACAGAAACAGGCATAGGGTACCAGCCATATTTTATTCTCATTCACAAACTCAATGAAAGCTGGATCGTTCAGGATAGTATCCTGTTCCTGTTTGAAATATTCGGAAGCATAGGCTATTTTATGCTGGTACACTTCTTCATAATCCACATCTGTTTTATTGTTGAGTTCAATCTGTTTTTGTATATAAAAAGCTACACGATCCGGATGATTGAGTTTACCCATACCATTCAGATCCATATAAATAGGATGAATAGCAAAAATAGAAATAGCACTGTACGGATAGGAATCCTGCCATGTTTTCGTCATGGTCGTATCATTTACAGGCAATATCTGGATGACCCTCTGGTGTGTTTTCCTGACCCAGTCAACCATGAGTTTTAAATCTCCTAAATCCCCTACACCGAAACTCTTTTCAGAACGAAGAGAAAAAACCGGAATCACACTTCCGGAAGTACGCCAGAGCGGAAGAGAATCACTAAAGAAAAGTCCGGAAAGGCAGGTTACTCCCTGCTCTGATAAAGGAAACGGGTTCAGTGTGCGGTTGTTTATACTTTCCCAATACAGGGGTGTTTGTTGCTCATTATCCGATACAAAGAATTTATATTCCAGAGGAAATTTGATTTGGTTTACCGGTATTTCCACACGCCATTCCGGAAATTGAGAACCATTCAGCCGTAGGGCTCCGGATGTGTCCCAATTACCCAATATTGGCTGGTTTCCACTAATAACAACAAACTGATTGCTTTGAACTTTGGGTGCAAATAGTTTAAGGACTAACATTCCGCCTGTTCCTGCTTCATTTTTCTGTTCCTGATGCGCAAATACACTTTTGGTAAATGCAGAGGTATAAAAAGATAAATCGGAAGGTATAGCCTGCCAGTTATCTAATAAAACATAAGAAGGTATATTTTCGTGGACGGTGAGATGATGATTATGATTCCATTCCTCACGTATAATCCGGTTATTTCTTTTAACGCAATAACGGTACTCTATTTCCTGCGACATAGCTGATAGTTCAATATCAGCCTGCCAGTCACCGTCATAGGTGTAATTCATGGGTTTGGCCAGTGCAGGATTCCAGCCTCCTAACTCCGGGCTAGAACCCAGAATATAAAGACCTTCACCCCAGCGGGTCTGGTAGTTAATTCGGAAAGATAGTTTCATTTTATTAATCGTATTAGTTAATTGACTACGAATGTAGAAATTAATTGACAGCTGTCAATTATTGCTCTCATAAAAAACGCAGACTCCTGCAAAGAAGTCTACGTTTATATTGTTTTTTAATTGACCATTAAATTTATCCACATCTGGATGCACCACAGTTTTTACAAATCAGGCAGCCTTCCTGATAGATAAGAGTTTCCAATCCACAGTTCGGACAGGTGTGCCCCTGTGGTTCGGTTACATTAGGCAGCTATTTCTTTAAGGCACTTTCCACCCCGTTTTTCCAGGTATTAATAGATTCGTCTTTCAGCTCCATACCCTGAACCAGTTTGATTACCTGGTCGATAGGCATACCATACCGGAGAACCCCGGAAATCAGTTTAGCATAATTCCAGAATTCAGGGTTGAATTTACCATCCAGCCCTTCGATAGTCATTTTATATCCCCGTTTATTTTTAAACTGGAAGTCGTAATGTTTTTGTCCGTCTTCATCGTAGCTTTTAATGATAGTACCTTTCATTACGTTCTTTGGCAACATGATACCTTCATCATCATCAGCCAAACCGGTAAATATTTCATACGGCCGGCCGTTTAGTAATCCTACAAAAGCAATCCATTTTTCCCGGTTATTCTGGAATTTAACCACATCCGCTTCCAGTTCCCGTGGGCGTTTGGATACAATTATAGGAGGTTCCATACAGTTACAATCGCCTTTCTTTTTCCCTTTATCCGTAGAAATCAATACGCCCGAACGCGAACCATCACGATAAACCGTACAACCCTTACAACCGCTTTTCCATGCCTCAATATACAGTGTATTTACTAACTCCTCACTGGCATCGTTAGGCAGATTGATGGTTACACTGATAGAGTGATCCACCCATTGCTGGATACGTCCCTGCATCCGTACTTTTTGTAACCAGTCTACATCGTTGGAAGTTGCTTTATAATAAGGTGATTTTTCCACTAACTCATTAATTTCTTCCTGCGAGTAATTTTTAGCAGCCGGATAGCCGTTCGCTTGCATCCAGGTTACGAATTTATGGTGAAAGACGGTATATTCTTCGAAAGCATCTCCGGTATCATCCACAAAATCAACCCGCGCAGAAACATCATTCGGATTAACTTTACGGCGACGGCGGTACACGGGTAAAAATACCGGTTCAATTCCGGAAGTTGTTTGTGTCATTAAACTGGTGGTTCCGGTTGGAGCAATGGTCAGGCAGGCTATGTTACGACGGCCATGTTTGATCATTAAATCATATAACTCCGCATCTGCTTCACGCAAACGATTGATAAACGGATTGTTCTCTTCCCGTTTAGCATCGTAAATTTCAAAAGCCCCTCTTTCTTTGGCCATCTCGACAGAAGAACGATAAGCAGCCAAAGCCAGCGTTTTCTGTACATTTTCGGCAAAATCAGTAGCTTCATCCGTACCATACCGCAGATTTAAAGCAGCAATCATATCTCCTTCGGCTGTGATACCTACACCGGTACGACGGCCCTGAAGCGTTTTCTTTTGAATCTTTTCCCATAAATGACGTTCAGTCTGCCGGACTTCAATGGTTTCAGGGTCAGAATCAATTTTTTCCAGAATCTTCTCAATCTTTTCAGATTCCAGGTCGATAATATCATCCATAATCCGTTGTGCTAAGGATACATGACTTTTGAATAGTTCAAAATCAAAGTAAGCATCTTTAGTAAACGGGTTCACTACATACGAATAAAGATTAATAGCCAGTAACCGGCAACTATCATAAGGACATAAAGGTATCTCACCGCAAGGATTAGTAGATACGGTACGGAAACCTAAATCTGCATAGGAATCAGGGACAGATTCTTTCAGAATTGTATCCCAGAACAGTACACCAGGCTCTGCAGATTTCCATGCATTGTGGATAATTTTATTCCAAAGTTCAGTTGCATTTACCTCTTTAACAGTAGTCGGATTATCAGAATAAACCGGATATTGTTGTTGATAGGGAGTACCATTGATAACAGCATTCATAAATTCATCATCAATTTTCACAGATACATTCGCACCTGTAACTTTCCCTTCAGTCATTTTAGCATCAATAAATGATTCCGAATCAGGGTGCTTAATAGATGCACTTAGCATCAAAGCGCCCCGTCTTCCATCCTGAGCAACTTCACGGGTTGAATTTGAATAACGTTCCATAAAAGGAACCAACCCTGTAGAAGTTAATGCAGAGTTTTTTACGGGTGAACCTTTCGGACGAATATGAGATAAGTCATGCCCTACACCACCACGTCTTTTCATTAATTGAACCTGCTCTTCATCTATCCGGATAATAGCACCATATGAATCGGCCTCTCCGTCCAGACCAATTACAAAACAGTTGGAGAGCGAAGCAATCTGAAAATCATTTCCAATACCGGTCATAGGACTTCCTTGTGGAACGATGTATTTAAAATGATCAAACAGTTCGAAAAGTTCCTGTTCAGACAGTGGGTTAGGATACTTGTTTTCTACCCGGGCAATTTCCCTGGCCAGACGTTGATGCATGTCTTTCGGTGATTTTTCATAAATATTCCCAAATGCATCTTTGAGCGCATACTTATTAACCCATACCTTAGCGGCTAGTTCATCACCTGTAAAATAGTCTAAAGAAGCTTTGTAGGCTTCGTCAAAAGTGTAAGTTTTTTGATTCACTGCATTAGGATTTAGAATTGCAGTGCAAGTTTACGAATAGTTGAAAGATTACATAACTA
>JAJBTP010000008.1 GCA_020860805.1 Tannerellaceae bacterium
CCTAACTATAGTCTGCAAGCTACTCCTATCCATATTTTAATCTCCCAAAAATAACTATAAATTTATAAATCATGAGTGCACTTCTTTATTTTCTTAAGGCTATATATGGCTTCTTAACGCAAATGGTAGGAAGCTGGAATGACTTTGTCATTGCACAGCCGGAACAACTCAGGTCACAGGCGCAAGCTTTTGTAAAGCTTTTCACATCCCAGGGATATTTATTTTCATTTCTCCTTTTATTGTTTTGGGGAATAGCCGGAAGTCTATTTTATTATTTTGTTACGAATAGAAAGCCTGGCTTTTATTTCAGAAGAAGATACTGGTGGACACATCTTGGTGTTTCTGCATTTTTGAGTGCAATCATTACCTTTTTAGTATTAAAATATGGTATTTTAGGAGAATACACTATTTTCAAAGTAAACGGTTATTACATAGCAATGGGTTTTGCAAATTTCCTATATACCGGCTTACTCTTTATTGTAGTATCTTTTATTGTAACCAGACTCTTTAAAAGATACACCAATGCCTCAGAAACTATATTCTAATTTAATTCTACAGAACTGATGAAGCAGGAAAATAAAACACGGGATAATATTATACACGTAATGTGTATTGGTGGAAGTGGATTGCGCGTATTCAAATCATTGATAATGCAATTGGCTACCGGCATTGATATCGAAAACTACAAAATCAAACCCTATATCGTAGACCCACATATTGAATCCAAAGAGATGGAGCAAATTAGCGATATGCTACGCTATTACAAAGAACTTCATGCCGAAGGAAAAAACCATGGATTCTTTAAAACCCCCATTGAATTCGGAACTATTACAGACTTAAATGTGATGAAAACAAGTGAAATCATCACACAAAGTTTTAAAGATTTTACGGCGTACGAATCACATAAAGTCGGCAGTATGGAGCGATATCTGATAGATATGCTCTACAGCACCACAAACCTTGATAAATCCATGTCTGTCGGATTCAAAGGAAGCCCGAATGTAGGAAGTGTAGTCTTTGAACTATTAGTAGAATCCGATTGGTTCAAAAACAAATTTAACCCCAATAAAGGAGATAAAGTAGTTTTAATCGGTTCTGTTTTCGGAGGAACCGGCGCATCCGGCATCCCCACCATTACCCGGGGCATCAAAAGCAAAGGAGCCCATATACCGGTCTATGCCATACCCATTATGCCCTATTTTAAACTGGCAGCACCCGAAGACAATACCGTCGAGCAGGATATTAGTTCCGAAGTCTTTGAAACCAAAGCCCTGGCAGCCCTGGAATATTATAAACAAACAAATGAAGATATTGACTCCTTCTATGCGATTGGAGACAAACTGGATAAAGGATATAAATACGATGAAAAAGTGCAGGGAAACGATGCACACCTGGTCGAATTTCTTGCGGCTACTGCTATCAGCCATTTAGCTTCCAGAGTTAATAATGATGACGGAGGAGAAGAGGTGAACAAAAAGTGGAATCTACTGGGTATTGAAAATAATGCAACCAACATGGCTGCAAATGATTGGGGAGACAGTTATGATAAATATTTATTTGCGCTGGCCGACTTTTATATCTTCTCCAAATTTTTGTCTTAATACAAAAAGACAAAAAATATCCATTCTATAGCTATTACAAAAGCTATTTTGGCTCAGACCGTTTCCAGACCATGGATAAATTTATCAGAACATTCTTTATGAACTGGTTAGGACAAATGCAATACAATCAAAGAGGATTCAATGTGTTAAATACCAGTGATATCAAAAAAGAAACAGTCAAAACAGAAGATGGGAAACAAACGGAAGACTATATCTTTTCCCTTATGGAAAAAGTATCCCTCTTTAATGGCAGAAATTTAACCGGGAAAGAATCATCTTTCTTTGGCAAAAAACATTTGATATCTCTTACTATATGCTGGCCGTAAATAATCTTTTCCGTACGCGTCCCGATAGACAAGAGAATCCGTATGTTGACTTTATCAATATAGCCTACGACGGAATTCATCAGACAAACAAACACTATTATCAACAAACCAGCGACCAAAAATAAAGCATAATTATGAGCAAGTTATTATTACCAACCGGCATAAAAGAACCCAAAAATATTGGGGGATTCTGGAATGGATTAGACGATATAGAAGCCCGGGAATTTAATGCTACCACCGACAACAGCTATGCTTTAAATTCTATCCCTATGCCATTTGCACGGGTAAAAGTAGTAGAACAGGCATTCCGGATTGTGGCAAAAGAAGGAGTAAGGGCCGGGAATGTATTCAAGAGATTAGTTTCCGACTGTTTAGACATATTCGAAATTCTCTACAACTATGAAACCTATAAAGAACAGATAGAGATTATTCACTGTACGCTGGATTCATTGAATTTTAAAAAGGTAAACAAAATTAATAACAAACAAGAATCCCTTTTCGCTTCGGCAATCAAAAAGTATTCCCAATACAATGATATGTACTTCATTGTATACAACGCACCGCAACAAAAGATAGTATTGGCGGCTACATGTCCGGAAACGTTGTTTTTTACCACCAGCCGTCTGGACAGAAGCAATAAAAAAATGGATTATGACGGAGTGTTGGGAAATGATTTTGTTTTCCCTAAAACCTCCGGCAAAGGAACATTCTTTACCCGTGACCACATGGAAGGACGGTTACTGGAAGAACGTGATGTTGATTTTAAGCAATATATGATGCATCTGTATGATGAAAACCGGGAAACTCTAAATGGTACAGCCATAGGAAAATACCTTGAAAACATTCAAATCAATAATCAGGGAGACAATGAATCCCGGTTTTACAAGCCATTACAAGACCAAAAGCAGGAACCGGTTACTATAAAAACAGGAACCGGCAAAACACCCCTGCCTATTCTCTATAATTCAAAACCCAAAGGCTCCACCGTCTTCACCAACTATATTCTGGACATGGGATATGAATTGAATGGTGATAAATACAAACTAATGTTCGGCAATAATCCCATTCTGAAAAACTGCCTGCTCCCTCTGAATCTTTCATCTGTAGCCCAAATGGAAGACCCGCGGCTCTTTTTCAAAAATACCATTGATTGTGATACAATCCGTGTAAAATGCGCCGGGATAGACAGCCATGTGGAAAGAAAAATAAGTCCGGTAAATCTCAACCTGGGGGTTTATCCCTTCTTCAGGTTCCCGGATGAATATACAAATAAAAGATACTATCTCACCTTAGGATATGCCTACGAAGGCTATTTAGATGAATACGCTGTTGAATGCTCATTTTACGCCTTCAAAGACGATAAGTTAATACCCATTGGTAAATATGAAAACGGCTCATCCTACGGATATACACGCGAATTGCGTAGCGATACAGGCAAACAACGCACCATTCACTACGCCATAATAAACAGCATTTTGATTTAATCCAAATAACCATAAAAACTGCTGGTGAAGAATACAAAGGCGTATTATGCCCTCAGTTATCGCCCTATGAAAGAAAACAGGATAAAGACATTCTTTTTGCCGTTGATTTTGGTTCCACTTCCAGTTATGTAGCTGTCAAAAAAGAAGAAAAGCAGGAAAGTGGTGTATTCCCATTGACCACTCCGGAAGAAAGCCTCGTATATCTCCACAAAGGAAAAAATACCGATAACGTCGAAAATTCACCGATTAAATATGAAACACATTATGAAGGAGTGGAATTCGACAAAGATGTTTTAGCCCTTATCAGGAACGAATTTCTTCCCTCTTTCATCGACGGTAAAGTATATCAATTCCCTATTCGCACAGCCGTTTCCATCAAGGAAGGAGCCGAAAACAAACAGGAAAATATATTTAATAAAATCAATATCGCATTCACCTACGAAAAAGAATCACTTGTTGGGAACAACGAATTTGAACCTAATTTAAAATGGGATATAAAAAAGCAGGAGGAAACCCGGGTATTTATCAAAGAGCTATTAATCATGGCAGTCAATAAAGCACCGGCAGAAGGTTATGAACTCAATAGAATAAAATTCGTACGCTTTAAACCTCTTAGTTTGTCCGAAAGCCTCGAACTCGTTATAAATGGAGTCTGGAAGAAATGCCTGGAAGAGATGGAATTACCGGATGCATATGACTTGACCGAATCCTATACACCCTATTACTACTACTCATCCCAATTTAATGACGCCAGTACGGTAGCTACCATAGACATCGGTGGAGATAGTGTCGACTTTGTATTATTCTCCGATAAACACCCACAATATGCCTCTTCGGTTTTATTTGGATGCGATGTTATCTGGGGAGCCGGTAAAAGTGACGAACCAGGCGATAAAACCAATGGTATCTATACAAGGCTGGAAAAACTTGTACAGATAACTTCCGCAGATTTAAAAAAGATTGAAGCGGATATGAAAGAGAAGAAAAGCAGCTACACATCGGCTGATATTATTAATTTCTGGATAACCAATGATAAACAAACCGGAGTTATTGAGAAATTAATGCAACCCGAATACCGTCCGGTATACATCACCCATATCGCAGCTATTCTCTATCATATTGCTCAGACCATGAAACTAAAAAATATTACGACCCCATTAACCGCACTCGCCTTTAGTGGAAACGGAAGTAAATATATCTCCTTGTTTAAAACCAAAGACAAACTCCGGAAAATAACAGAAATGCTCTTTAAAGAAGTCTTTGGGGAAGATGGCCACGTATCTCCTAAATTACAGGTCGTTTTACCGGAAGATTTACCGGAAAAATTATCAGGTAAGCAGGTCACCGCCCATGGAGGTCTCAAAATCGACTTTACTCCCGAAAACATAAAACAGATGAATAATCTGGAAAACTATGTATATGTAGGAACTGCACCCGGAAAAGAAAAGCAATGGGAAAAGAAAAGAGGACAGGAACTGTTGGATAATCCACAGGCAATAACAGATATATGCGACAATGTGATAAACTTCCTGAATTGTCTCAATAAAATATTTGATGAAATTCTTGATAACAAACCCACTTTTGAAAAAACCGATAGTGGCGAATTAAGAACATCCCTTTTGTCTATAATAGGTAATTTACTGGACAAAGATGAAAAACTAAAAAGCTCACTCTTCTTCCTACCCTTGCGACAGGAAATTTATAAAATGACCAAACAACTCAAGATAAAAGATTAATGGATTTGATAATAACAATTGTATTAATAGCAGGATTTGTCTGCTATCAATACCGGCAATACAAAATAACGAAAAACGCCCTGACAGATTACCGGAATTTATTCCCTTTAAAAGATGAATTTCAAATTATGCAGGAGGAACAATTTCCGGTAATCATAGCCAACTCCAGCCATACCTGCTATGACGAACTTGTCCGGGAAACCAATCACTATATAAAAGAGAACAGAAACACTTTTGAACTCAATACGTTAAAAGAGATTGTAAACCGGAGAGTTTTACAGGAATATGAAATAGCATCTGCTAAAATAAACACCCCTATGTCTTTAGGGGCTGATGGGTACTTATATTGGTGTAATTATCGGTCTGATATGGATGGGAATTACCGGTTTTTTAAAATCCGGAGAAGAAGGATTTATTACTGAACAAAGTATTATCTCTTTTATGTTAGGAATCGGATTTGCTTTAATCAGCAGTCTTACCGGTCTGTGGTTGACCACTCATAATAACCATTTAGCAGCCGAGATAGACGATGAAGTCCAAAAAGATAAAAGCGACTTCTTTTACTTTCTCCAAACAGAAGTGATAGGAAAAATACCCACCACCGTACAGGAAACACTTTCCCAGTTAAATGGAACAATATCCAGCCTGAATAGCGAATTCCGTACAGTAATCGGTGACCTGAAAGAAACATTCGGAAGCCTCTCAAAAGACTTCGGAGACTCCCTGTCCGGTAATTTGAATCGTATTGATTCAACAGTAAACCTCCTTGGCAATAACATAGAAAGCATCGGTGAAATATTCAACCAGCAAAAAGAGATTATTGATAAAATGCTGACAGCTGAATACACTACCGTACTCAAAAAGTAGCGGCAACTGTAACCGTATGCGAAAAAGTGAGCGATACCGTAGATGAACTCGAAGAAAAAGTCAATGCATCCGTACAACATCAAAAAGAAATCATTCAGTTACAACAGAATACCCTTTCTTTGCATCAGGAAGCGTTGACACTTCAGGAAAAAGCAGTATGCTTACAAACAAGTCAATCCGAAGCCTATAAAGAGTTCGCAGACCAACTCAAAACAGTCAACAAAGAATTCATCCTTTCATTTGGCGAAATTCAGAAAGAGATAGGAGATACCTATTCCGGAATCCATGCTGACTTTGCCGAGACAGTCTTCCAGACCCAACTGAAATTCAATGACAATATGAAAGTGCCGGAAGAAATCTTCAAATCAATAACATCCATTTTAGATAGATTTAAAGGTTTTGAAGAATCCCTGAATGCTTTCGGTAAAGCACAGGTCGACCAAAACACTGGCATGTTGAAATTAATCCGTGAACAGATAGAACGGTTAACCAACGTCAACACAACCATAATCACCTATCTCGATGAATTTGAAAAAAGGAGATGGCTACCTGGCAGGTATTCATAAAGAAATAGAGAAAAAAGGAGATAAATTTGTTCGCTCCTGGCAAGACAAATTTTCCATTATGGATGCCAACGGCGCCCCTAATCCATTAGGATATCTCCAACGAATAGATGATTTAACCAATAAAGCCGAAGTATTCGCAGCCCAATGGTTAGAAAAAACAGAAAAGAACAATCAGGAACTGATTAATCTATTAAAAGAAATAGCCAAAAAGCAATCCAGAACAAATCAGAAAAGTGATTCTAAATCGGGGGAGACTACTATTACTGAAACTTTTGTTGAGGAGAAAAAAAGAAGTCGTTGGGAAAAACTAAAAGATGTTTTTAGAAATGATTAACCATGAAGAAAAATAAAAAAGGTTTTTTCTGGCCAAGCTATGTCGATTTGATGACCTATTTATTTGCCATCACCTTAGTTCTGTTTGTTCTATCCTACTTTCTATTCAGTCAAAAGTCTAAGAAAATAAAAGAATTAGAGGACGAAGTATATAAAATGGCACAAATCGTAGATAGTTTAAAGCTACAGGAAAAAGAACTATACCGGATTAAAAACCTATCAGCAGCCATTCAAACACTTGATAACAATCCCTATTTTATTTACGACAAAACATACCAGAAACATATCTTAAATATGGAAGTCCATTATAAAACTCGTGAATTTAAAATTCCGGAAGGGTTAATGATTGACGGTGTAAAAGATAGTATCTGGAGAGTAGGCGAAAGCGTCATAAGAAGCATTGATGAAATTAACCAGAAATTTGAAGCAAACCGGGATAGTAACAATACATCTAAAATAAAATTTTTAGTTTTTTTAGAAGGACAATCCTCAATCGACCATTTTTATAAAAGTGATTGGGAAAACAACGATGTATTAAGCTACAACCGTGCCTTATCATTAAGAGAATTCTGGTTAAGAAATACCAACTCCGTCCAATACAACGGAAAAACATTCAATGACCTCCCCTGCGAAATCATCGTCTCCGGAAGTGGTGTAGAAGGTAAACCGCGGGAACCGGATTACACAGATGATGGAAAGCCCAACCGAAAAAAATCAACGCTTCCTCGTCCATATCGTACCGGTGATTGACTGGTAAAAACAGGGAAAAATGTGAGGAGTGTGAAAGGGGAACATGCTTTTTACATATTCCCCATGCTAGTTAATTTTCTTCTTCCTGTTCTGTTGTATTTGCAATTTTTTTACTTTCGTAGTATGTGTTTATATTAGACATTGAAATGTATTGCGTTATTTTACTTGTTGTGAAATTTGCCTATAAATTGATATAAAATTGGCTCAATATTATATGTCCTAAATATGTTATAGGGGCAGCCAAAGTACTTTGTTTATACTTTTCCAGTTTGCACGGGCTTGTCAAAGTACTTTGTCTGTCTCCCGCCAGCTCGCTGATACGAACAAAGTAGTTTGTTTGCACTTTTCATAGTTTCGTGAAGCGGAT
>JAJBTP010000423.1 GCA_020860805.1 Tannerellaceae bacterium
CCAGATACCAGTCGGAAACTGGCAACAAATAAAGTGAAAAGTAAAAAAAATATTACAGTAGTATCCAGACTTTTATATACATTTACATAGTAAATAAACGAGAAAACAATATGTGTAAAAATATTCATTGTAAAGTTATTATAGGTTTATTTTCCCTCTTACTACTATTTCCTGAACAAACGCTGAAAGCACAAGGAGACAACAGATTTGAGATAAGTAAAAACCTTGACATATATAACTCAATTATTAAAGAGCTGGAAATGTTCTATGTGGATTCGTTAGAAGTAGAAAAAACAATCCGCGTGGGCATTGATGCCATGTTAAGAAGTCTGGACCCGTATACAGAGTATATCCCGGAACAACAAATGGATGAATTCAAATACATCACAACCGGAGAATATGGAGGTATTGGAGCTTTTATCCGCAAAAGAGACGAAGGTGTTATTATTACAGAACCCTTTGAAGGAATGCCGGCAGAACTGGCAGGATTAAAAGCGGGCGACCTGATCATGGAAATAGACAATGTAAATGTAGAGAAGGAAAATGACAGCCGCGTATCAGAACTGCTGAAAGGAGTTCCCAATACTAAAATTGTTCTTAAAATAAAACGTCCGGGCGAAAATAAACCCCGTATCGTAGAATTAATCCGAAAGCAAATTTTAGTAGATCAGGTCACCTATTATGGGGTACGTGGTGACGGTGTTGGCTATATTCACCTGAAAGGATTTACGGATAAAAGTGCACAGGAAGTAAAGGCTGCTTTCAATGATTTGCGTACCAACCACCATATTAACTCCCTTATATTAGACTTACGTAGCAATGGAGGAGGATTACTTGAGGCAGCCGTACAAATCGTCAATATGTTTGTACCCAAAGGGAAAGAAGTAGTATCTACAAAAGGGAAATTAAGCCAGTGGGACAGAACTTACCGGACATCCAATGAACCGATTGATACTGTAATGTCTTTAGCTGTACTAATCAATGGCGAATCGGCTTCTGCTGCGGAAATCGTTGCAGGTGCTTTACAGGATATGGACCGGGCCATCATTGTAGGACAACGTTCCTTTGGTAAAGGGCTGGTACAGGCGCCCCGCGAATTACCTTATAATGGAAGTCTCAAAGTAACCATCAGCAAATACTATATCCCCAGTGGACGTTGTATTCAACAAATTGATTATTCGCATCGCGGAGCAGACGGCAGACCTACGGCTATACCGGATAGCCTGACGACTGTCTTCTATACCGAAAACGGACGCCCGGTAAGAGACGGAGGGGGAATTCGTCCTGATTTTGAAGTGGAAGAAAAAGATATGCCGACTTTCCTTTATTATGTAATGTTTGATAATGTAACGTTCGACTTTGTAACAGACTGGACTCAAAAACATCCTACCATTCAGCAGGTTGAAGAATTTGAAATCTCTGATGAAGACTTTGAAGCATTCAAATCATATGCAAAATAGAAAAACTTAACCTATGATAAACAGATTGAGAAAGCATTAAAAAGTCTGGAAGAAATCGCGAAATTCGAATGATATCTGGCAAGTGATTCCACTCTTTTCAAAGAATTGGAGGCGAAATTACAACCGGATTTAGACAAAGACTTCGAACGATTCAAAAAAGAAATTAAAAATATTTTATCTGCTGAAATTGTAAAACGTTACTATCACCAGAAAGGAGAATTAGTTTATACATTAAAAGAAGACCCTGTATTGGAAAAAGCGATAGAAGCATTAACTAAACCGGAAGTGATTGAGGAAACATTAAAGACTCCTGTTCTTACAGAGGAAAATAATCCTAAAACCGGTTTACCAACAGGAAAACAGAGAAAAGGAATAGCCTGACCCGGAAATCCTTTAATTTCCCTTTTCCGGAATAAACCGTATATGTAATAATATCAACTCCCCCCGGGTTCCGACCCGGTAAGGAGGTCCGGCAAATCCAATGCACGACGAAACACAAAACTGGCTCTTCCCTTTTTTATAATATCCATAAGGAACTTCATATACAAACTTCATAATTAAAGGATAAGGCCATAACTGCCCGTTATGGGTATGCCCATGTAATCCCAAATCAATTCCATTCATAACCATTTCCGCAATACTGTACGGTTGGTGGTCCAACACAATAACAGGTAAATTACGCTCTACCCCAGTCAACAAACTATTCAATGGTTTCCTTTTCAGATTTACATAATCATCTCTGCCCACCAGATAAAAGGTGGAATCCGGTGAAACAACAGAATCGACCAGATGGATACCCCCTGTCCTGGCAAACCAACGGAACTTAGCAAAACGGTTGGCGCGGTATTCATGGTTTCCGTTCACGATATAAACACCTAACGGAGCCTGCAAGTCCTGTAAATCTTCTTCTATTAACTGCTGTTCCGCATGACGTGATTCATAATCCAGCACATCTCCTACTAATACAACCATATCGGGATGGGTACTATTAGAGACACTGACAAACCGCCGGGCCAGTTTTTTACCGATAAACTCACCCATATGCAAATCAGACATCATAGCAATAGTAAGACTATCCCTTTTACTCTCTCCCTTAGGAATATCCAGATAGACATGCTTTACAACCGGATTAGTAGCATTGTAATAAGCCCGCAACATAAGTCCGGTAGTACCGGCAAGAATAAGAAAGAACAAGGCTAATTTTACCTTAGCCCAATTACAAATAATGATGGCAGGAAACCATTTCCAATACCGGTTTGTAAGCCGCAATAAATCCAGAAAAAGCAAAGCCATGGTAATATAAAGAGAGGCTATATACCAGGTATTACAGAAGTAAAGAATAGCAATCAACCATTCATCCGGTAAATGCTCCCGGAAAAAATATCCGGTAAAAAAAGCCAGCAGTTCCAGGACAAAGAAAACGATAACCGGAATACGCCAACTCTTTTTAGCAGGAATAGCCTGGTATACCCGCCAAAAGATATAGGGAATAAGTAATAATTGACCGAATATAGATTGCAGAAAAACCTTCATAATTAATTTACTACTGCGTAGTCGTTATATGAAAAACAACCATTTCACTATGCGTACCGATTCTAAAGGGAGGGCCCCACAAAGATAAGCCGGATGAAACATATACATGCATATTCTCCTTCTTCTTATACCCATAACTCACTTCAAACAACCGGTCGGTAATCCAGTTAATAGGCCAGACCTGCCCACGATGTGTATGCCCGCTAAACTGTAAATCAATTCCATTTTCTACCGCCTCCTCCAGATTATACGGTTGATGGTCCAGCAATAAGACCGGATATTGAGGATCAATTCTTTTAACTAAAACGTCCAGCGGTAAGCGGTCAGGATTCATACGGTCATCCCTGCCTATCAGTTGAATTTTATTGGGTAATGTAACCACTGAATCTTTCAATAAACAGATAGGTGTTTCTTTTAAAAAATCAATACTGTCATCTATACCACTGATGTATTCATGATTGCCCGGTATCATATAGATACCTAAAGGAGCTGAGAGCCGGGAAAGTTCTTCCTGCATTCGCTGGTAGCGTACCGGAGCTACACTATTATCTATCAAATCACCGGCAATAAGAATTAAATCCGGATTCTCATCCATTATCTTTTCAACATACTTTTTCAACTGTTGTTTATTCGTTGCGTATCCCAGATGTATATCACTGATTCCTACTACTTTCAAAGGTTTATCAAGTGTTGAGTACTTGTTGATAGCTATGTTTACATCCTCTTTTAAGGGAGATTTATAATGAATAAAACCATATAGTAACAAAAGAAAAGTAATAGCTGTTACCACTCCGAAAGCGTGAGGTATAGGCCAACCTATCCATTTACATAGATCAGACAGGAAAAGAAAGAAAGCCATATAAAATATAAAGACCAGCCAACCAGTACCAATATATTGCAACACTTGTCCGCCCCAGGAAGGTAAAGGCGTACTTCTGAATATAAACATTCCAAAAATACCTGCAGCACACAGCCAAAACAAAATACCTGTTATAATAGAAACAGGAGTAGGTAAAAAAGACAGAGCATGCATTCCTTTATAAAAAACGTAAACATCCCCCCCCAGATAAACAGAGAGAACCAGAATTATGAATACGATCATAGTGTAATATTTATTTCGCACAAATATACTTATAGATTAAATGATTGCATAAATCATCACCCTCTATTCAAAAAAGATATATTTTTTTAACAGAGGATGATAACTAAATATTCACTATAGTATCAATTCGTGCGATTGCTACGACTGGTACGGTTGGTACGATCTGCAGGGTTAACCTGTGTTCCCGAAGAGGAATTACTATTATTGCTTCCGGACTCCCTGTCAGGACGTGAAGGACGTACAGTCGTATTCGAATTGTCATTTCCGGGACGAGTAGCCGGAGGACGTGTCTGGTAATTCGGACGGTTATAGCCCGGACGATTATAATTCGGCCGGTACGTACCACCCGGATAAACATATAACGGACGGCCATAAGGCGGGAAAATAGTAGGAGGATAAGGAGCCGGAACATATTGTACATCCTCATACATATATTCATATCCGGTCAGGTAATCATTCCAAAACTCCAGGGCATAAATCTCACCCCGCGTCGTACGATACTTCAATACTTCCTGATAGCCGTCAGAAGTTTCATTAACAGCTAATATACGATCCGGAAATCCGGCTACTCTTTCTACATCCGCTTTAGTCATTCCGGTTGTCAAACGGTTCAAATCCAGTGAACGGGATGTTCCACAGGATACCAACAGAACAACTAATACAAATAAACAACCTATTTTTTTCATAAATCTCTGATATATTGTTGTTTTATAACTTTTTATTATCTCCCACACAAAACACTCCCGGAAAAGCATTTGTTTATCATCAGACACTACTGAATATAACATATGAAGAATATTTAGTCCTGAACTTTTTAGTACAGTACACCATTAATTAGTAACTTTGTACACGATAATGAAAGAGATAGCCAAACGATACGTTAGTATATCCCTACCTATCCTATTCAGTATCTATGTAGGGTTTCTAATCGCATTTACACACATCCATATTGTAAATGGGGCTACTATTGTACACTCTCACCCTTACCAAAAGAGTGAAGGACTCCCGGTAGAACACGAACACAACTATGCTGAATTCCAGCTTCTCCATCAATTATCTACTATACAAATTACAGGAGCACTTTTTGCCTTTTTCCTGTTAACGGCTTCGCTGGTTATTCTTTATCAATCCCGTATTACACTTTCTATCCCTGTAATACGTGAAGCCTTTGCAGGTTCCTTCTCTCTACGGGGACCTCCCTACTGTTGATACATATTTTATTTTTATTTCCGGAAAAGTTTAGCTATTGATTCTTCCCTGTTATTGGGATATAAATCAACTTATATCTGATAGGGATATAATCCCTATAAATACCATCCGGAAAAACTATTTCTTTAGTATCAACTTATTAAAACAAATAATATGAAATCGATATATTTGATTTTACTTTCTGTTTTCCTGTATATATCCTATGCAGAAGCTATTGACGAACCCCAGCAAAAAAGATCAGATGCCAACCTAATCGGCCATGTCCTGGATAAAGAAACCGGCGAACATTTATCTTTTATTAATATAGTGGTTAAAGGAACCACCATTGGTACAAGCACGGATCAAACAGGACATTATTTTCTGAAAGACCTACCTGTCGGCAAACAAACAATCGAATTTAAATCCCTGGGTTACAAAACCGTATCGAAGGAAGTTATCATAGAAAGAGGAAAAACCCTGGAAATAAATGTAGATCTGGAAGAAGACCGTGTTTCACTGGATGCCGTAGTAGTCTCTGCCAACCGGGGAGAAACCACACGCCGTTTGGCTCCTTCCCTGGTGAATGTACTGGATGGTACAGTATTTACAAAAACCAATGCGGTAACATTAGCACAGGGATTGAACTTCCAACCTGGGGTACGTGTTGAAACCAACTGTCAGAACTGTGGTTATCAACAGGTACGTATTAATGGGCTGGATGGTCCTTATACACAAATTCTGATAGATTCACGTCCTATTTTCAGTGCGCTTTCAGGCGTATATGGCCTGGAACAAATCCCGGCCAATATGATTGAGCGTGTAGAAGTCATGCGAGGAGGTGGTTCTGCTCTATTTGGTTCTTCTGCAATTGCCGGAACTATTAATATCATAACTAAAGAACCCCTTCGTAATTCAGGAGAACTCAGCCATTCATTAACGTCTATTGGTGGCAGTTCTGCTTTTGATAATAACACAACACTAAATGCGTCTATGGTTTCCGATAACGGCAAAGCCGGTTTGTTTATTTTCGGACAGAACCGTCATCGCTCCGGATACGATAATGATAAGGATGGATATACCGAACTCCCTAAACTTAAAAGCCAGACGGTAGGATTCCGTTCCTATCTCAAAACAGGTACGTATAGCAAACTAACCTTTGAATACCATCACATGAATGAATTCAGAAGAGGAGGTAATTTATTAAACCGGCCTCCGCATGAAGCAGATATAGCCGAACAACTCGAACATTCTATCGATGGAGGGGGGAATTAAGTTTGATCTCTTTTCCTCCGATTACAAACATCGCTGGAGTATCTATACCTCCGGACAAAATACAGACCGGAATAGTTACTATGGGACAGACAAAGATCCGGATGCTTATGGTAAAACAACCGATTTAACCTGGATGGCAGGTTCACAATATATTTATAGCTTCGATAATTTATGGTTTATGCCTGCAGACTTCACCGGTGGGATAGAATATAGCTATGATCATCTGAAAGACGAAATGCTGGGCTATAAGCGATATACAAACCAAACAGTAAATATCGGAAGTCTTTTCCTACAAAATGAATGGAAAAACAGCATGTGGAGTTTCCTGATTGGTGCCCGCATGGATAAACACAACATGCTTAATCACGTTGTATTCAGTCCCCGGGCAAATGTACGTTTTAATCCTACGGAAGATATTAATATCCGTGCCAGCTATTCCAGTGGATTCCGGGCACCACAGGCATTTGATGAAGATATGCATATTTCGGCGGTAGGAGGAGAAGTAGCCGTTATTAAAATTGCAGAAAATCTAAAAGAAGAAAAATCACAGAGTATCAGTACTTCTGTGGATTTTTACCATCGCTTTGGAGGAGGGATACAGGTTAACTTTCTGGTAGAAGGGTTTTATACAAATCTAAGTGATGTATTTGTTCTTGAAAATATAGGATGGGATGATAAAACCGGAACGTACGTTAAGGAAAGAAGAAACGGTTCCGGAGCTAAAGTAGGAGGTCTGACACTGGAAGGTAAAGCCATTCTGACTGCATGGCTACAATTCCAGGCCGGTGCCACTTTCCAACAAAGCCGTTACAAAGAACCGGAACAATGGAGTGAAGACGAAACAGTAGCATCTGAAAAAAACTACTTCGTACACCTGATCAGTATGGGTATTTTACGGCAACCCTTACACCTGTAAACGATTTTACAGCATCTTTATCCGGAACCTATACCGGAAGTATGTTAGTACCTCACTTAGCAGGAGTTATTGACAAAGACAGACTGGAAAAGACAAAAAGTTTCTTTGATATGAACGTAAAACTGGCTTATACTTTCTCTATTTATAAAGAAACCCAACTGGAGATAAACGGAGGAGTACAGAATATATTTAATGCTTATCAGTCAGACTTTGATAAAGGAGCGTTACGGGATGCTTCTTATATCTATGGTCCTTCTTTGCCCCGTAGTTACTTTGCAGGACTTAAAATATCTTTTTAATATATGTTAGAAAGATACTTCAATAGTATCATCAATAATAACCTGGGTAGTATCTACTTCGAGACCCGGAGGAGTAAATAAATCCGGTGCAGACTGTTCCTCTTCATTGGAACGGGAATCGGCGGAATCTTCCTGAATAAAATCTTCCTGCTGATTACAGGCTGATAAAAAGAATACGGTAAATAAA